>JBDNIR010000317.1:0-4848 GCA_041688195.1 Marinobacter sp. | reverse complement strand
CTGCGTGCCGCTGGGCAAACCCTGAGTGCGTTTTTTAAAACGCAGGATGGGGAGTGGACACCGCAAACCGACAGCATCGATTTGCGGTGTCGTTGACTGATCAGTCAAGACGCACGCTACTTGCACTGCTACCTTGCTCAGCGGAGGACCACCCGAACTGATTAAGAATAACCGGTGCGCTGGCGGCAATCAGTAAGGCCGCGACAAATGCGGCAATCATAACTTTCATACTGACTCTCCTTTGCTCTGTTTTGCTTCGACCTCAGCAACCCACAGATCGTGGTGCTGACGCGCCCACTCCACATCAACCTGACCGTTGCCCATGGCATCGAAGGCACCTTCCATACCGACTGAACCGATATAAATATGTGCCATTATCGCGACCATCATCACGAACGCGACAATCGAGTGCCAGATGTTGGCGTACTGCATCTCTTCGTGCGGTGCCAGCACTGTGGGTAAGTCTGTTCCCAGAATGCTGTTCACGATGGCAAACGTATCGGCGAACATGAAAATCTCAAACGGGAACAACAGAGACAGGCCTGACAAAGACACTGAGAAACCCAGCACCATCACAGTCCAGAAAACAATTTTCTGACCGGCGTTGAACTTCTTTGCTGAAGGATGAGCCTTGGTGAAAATACCACCGCCCGCCTTGAGCCAATGCCAATCCAGCTTATTTGGGATGTTGTGCGCCACCCACATGACGAAGGTCATCACCAGGCCCAGCATAAAGGCCCACGCAATGTTGTTGTGAATCCACTTGGAGCCAATCGCCAGAGTCGAAAAGGCTTCAGGCCCTATAACCGGAATCAGAAAGCTGCGCCCCATTAGCGTCAGCAGGCCCGTGATACCTAATGCGACAAACGAGCCCGACAATAACCAGTGGCCAAACCGTTCGATGGCTTTGAATCGTTCAATCTTGGTGCCCGCAGGGCCACCGTCGATCATGATTCTTCCGCGCACAAAATAGAACACCACAAGCAACAGAATGATGCCTAACAGAGCACCACCGCCGTAGGTGATGATCGGCCCTTCACGCAGCTTGTACCAAGACATGCCGCCGTCCTGAATCATGACATTGGCAGCAGGGCTACGGGACTGAGTGGTGGCGTCAATTTCGTTGTAGCGAATGGCACGATAGGTGTCGGAATCAGAGACCCCACCTCGGGTGCCCAGCCGTTCAGTGATCGAATTCGCATTGGCCGGGTCGCCCAGGTTTTCAGACCGAAAGCTACCATCAACCTCCATCTTATCCTGGCGGGCCATGATATCTTCGAGGGTTTGAGCTCCCCCAGTACTGCTTCGATCAACCCCGGGAGCCTCTTCCGCCCAGACCGGACTAATGAAGAGGGTCGCCAACGTAAAGACGGCGGCGCCCAATGTTTTAAATTTCATGAGAGCACTCCAGCGGAACGAACAAAAAGAATTCTTTGCCCCAAGCAATTCCGGGGCCCGAGGGCCCCGGAGCAGTCGGGCGGGCTTAAGCGCCCTTCTTCCCGTAGGCTGTGCCCCATCCCCAAGCGCCCGAACCGAAACCACGGCTCACCACCCGCTGGCGATAGATGTCTGCCACCTCGTTGCCATCACCGGCCAACAGCGCTTTGGTCGAGCACATTTCCGCACAGATCGGCAACTTGCCCTCTGCAATACGGTTGCGCCCGTACTTGGCGAACTCGGCCGATGAGTTGTCTTCTTCTGGACCGCCTGCACAAAACGTACATTTGTCCATCTTGCCACGGCTACCAAAGTTGCCCGCTTGTGGGAACTGAGGCGCGCCGAAGGGGCAAGCATAAAAACAATACCCACAACCAATACACAGGTCCTTGGAGTGCAACACTATTCCGTCTTCAGTCTGGTAGAAGCAGTCCACGGGACAAACGGCCATACACGGCGCGTCTGAACAGTGCATGCAAGCTACCGAGATCGAACGCTCACCCGGTTTACCATCTTCGATGGTCACCACGCGGCGACGGTTGATGCCCCACGGAACTTCGTGCTCATTTTTACAGGCCGTCACGCAAGCATTACATTCGATGCAGCGTTCGGCGTCGCAAAGGAATTTTGCGCGTGCTTGTCCTTCAAGTGCCATGGTCTACACCCCTTATCATGCTGGCATAATCGAACACAGGGTGGCTTTGGTCTCTTGCATCTGCGTGACCGAGTCATACCCGTATGTTTGAATCGTGTTAGTGGATTCGCCCAAGACATAGGGATCAGAGCCCTTGGGATACTTGTCCCTTAGGTCCTTACCCTCTAAATGTCCGCCGAAGTGGAACGGCATAAAGGCCACGCCTTCGCCGACGCGCTCGGTGACCATCGCCTTCACCCTGATGCGTCCGCCCTCAGGGCCAGAAACCCAGACGTCCTTGCCGTCGCGAATGTTCAGGTTATTCGCGTCGCGCGTATTCACCTCGATGAACATGTCCTGCTGCAGTTCCGCCAGCCAGCGGTTTGAACGCGTCTCGTCACCACCACCCTCGTATTCAACCAAGCGGCCTGAAGTCAGAATAATGGGGAAGTCTTTGCTGAAGTCTTTCTTTTGAATTGACTCGTACAGGGTCGGGACACGCCAGAAATGCTTGTCGGCATAAGTCGGGTAATCTTTGACCAGATCGCGACGCGTGGTGTACAGCGGCTCGCGGTGAATCGGCACTGGATCCGGGAAGTTCCAGACCACCGCACGGGCTTTGGCGTTACCAAAGGGTGCACACTCGTGCTTGATCGCAACACGCTGAATACCGCCTGACAGATCGGTCTTCCAGTTGGTCTCGGCACCCGCCACCGCATCAATGCTGGCCCGCTCTTCAGCCGTCAGGTCCTTATCCCAGCCTAAATCCATCAGCATCTGCATGGTGAACTCGGGGTACCCGTCTTTAATCTCTGAGTTTTTCGAGTAAACACCGTCAGCGAGCAAGTTTACGCCATCGCGCTCAACACCAAAGCGGGCACGGAAGGTGAGCCCCCCCTGTGATACTGGAAGCGACAGATCGTACAGGTTTGCGGTTCCCGGATGGTTCATCTCGGGCGTACCCCAGCTCGGCCACGGCAGACCGTAGATATCACCATCGCAGGGTCCACCCACCGCACGCAGGGTGGTCCTGTCAAAGTGGTGCTGGTACGCCATGTGTTTTTTGAGGCGCTCCGGCGATTGACCAGTGTAGCCGATGGTCCACATGCCACGGTTGAATTCACGAGTGATGTCTTCAATCACCGGCTCGTCGCCTTCGATAGCAATGTTGCGGAACATGCGATCGGTGAAACCAAACTTGTCGGCAAACAGCTTCATGATTTCGTGATCGACCTTCGAGTCGAACAGGGGCTCGAATACCTTTTCACGCCACTGAAGCGAACGGTTCGAGGCGGTGACGGAACCCGTGGTCTCGAACTGGGTGGTCGTTGGCAGCAGGTAAGCACCCTCTTTGCGATCATGCAGCACCGCTGAAACGGTGGGGAAGGGATCCACTACGACCAGAAGGTCCAGCTTTTCCATGGCTTCCTTCATTTCAAGCATGCGGGTCTGCGAGTTGGGCGCGTGGCCCCACAGAACCATAGCGCGGGTGTTATCGGGTTGGTCCAGGTTTTCCTTGGCTTCCAGAACGCCATCGATCCAGCGAGACACGGGAATGCCCTTCTCGTTCATCATGGCGAGGGTCTTGCCGTTTTTATCGAATGAGGGAAAACGACCCTTCAACCAATCCAGGTCTTCGTCCCAGACGCGTGCCCAGTGAGCCCAGGCACCAGCGGTCAGGCCGTAGTAGCCGGGCAAGGTATCAGCCAGGACACCCAGGTCAGTGGCACCCTGAACGTTATCGTGACCGCGGAAGATATTGGTACCGCCGCCGGCGACGCCTATATTACCCAGCGCTAACTGCAACACACAGTATGCGCGAGTGTTGTTGTTACCATTGCTGTGCTGAGTTCCACCCATACACCAAATGACAGTACCCGGGCGATTATTAGCCAACGTACGCGCGACGCGCTCGAGTTGAGCACCCGGAGCACCGGTAACGCGCTCAACTTCCGCAGGGTTCCAACGCTTCACCTCTTCACGGATGTCGTCCATGCCGTACACCCTGGTACGGATGAACTCCTGGTCTTCCCACTTGTTTTCAAAGATGTGCCACAGGATGCCCCAGACCAGCGCGACGTCTGAACCCGGACGTAAACGCACATACTCATCAGCATGAGCCGCGGTGCGCGTGAAACGTGGATCGCACACAATAAGCGGCGCGTTGTTTTCTTCCTTGGCTTTTAAAATGTGCAGCAGCGACACCGGGTGCGCTTCTGCGGGGTTACCTCCGATCAAGAAGATTGCTTTGGAGTTGTGAATGTCGTTGAACGAGTTGGTCATCGCACCGTAGCCCCAGGTGTTGGCTACGCCGGCTACCGTCGTTGAGTGACAGATACGGGCTTGGTGATCGACGTTATTGGTGCCCCAGTAGGCCGCAAACTTACGAAACAGGTAGGCCCCTTCGTTCGAGAACTTCGCACTGCCCAACCAGTAAACCGAGTCAGGGCCGCTCTCTTCGCGGATTTGCACCATCTTGTCGCCGATTTCGTTGATCGCCTGATCCCAGGGGATCTTCTGCCACTGGCCGTTGACCATTTTCATGGGATATTTCAGACGGCGATCGTTATGAGCGTGCTCACGCACCGCGGCGCCTTTAGCGCAGTGGGCACCCAGGTTGAAGGGGCTGTCCCAAGCGGGTTCCTGGCCAGTCCATACGCCATTTTGAACTTCAGCCTCGACCGTACAGCCGACCGCGCAGTGCGTACACACTGACTTTTTGCGAACTACTTCGCCCCCCCCCGTCGACGGGGTAGCAGCCTCAACGCGCGTAGACG
>JBDNIR010000316.1:0-5393 GCA_041688195.1 Marinobacter sp. | reverse complement strand
CCTCCATAGTGTCGTACATCTCACCCTTGAGAATGTAGTAGGGCGCTTTCTGGTAGATCTTGATGTCGTGAAACGGGTCGGTGAGGATCTTGGTCATCCACACCAGACCTGACTGCACGCCCATCAGTTTGAACAGATGTACGGTTCTGAACACCACGGCACCCAGGCCGATGAACAGCCATATCAGGGCGGTGTTACTGATGAATCCAACCAGATCCGTTGCCGGGGAAAGCAGGCCGAACAGGTCGGGGCTCAGGAACAGCGCCACCGGAATCGCGCAGGGACCGGATCGGCAATGGATGGCCTGACAGCAGTGCTTCACCCATTCTGATTGGATGACCTTCGGCGATTCCGGGGCTGAGTTGGTATTGCTCTGAGGCAAAGACAATGATGGTGGAGCCGTGCTGGAAGTAGCCCATCTCCTGGCCTTTGCGCAGCTTCGCGTCACACGGGATCAGGTTGGCACCCCGGTATTTCAGGTCCAGCGGCTCGGCCAGAAAATGAAATTTCATGCTGGCTACCAAAATAGCGGCGACCGGCACCAGCGTCAGGCTGTAATCCGAACGGCCAAACTCCAGCTCCAGAACCGCCCGCTCGTTTTTACAGAACAGTTTTTCGACCTTTTTCAGGGCGATGGGGTTCACGTTCCAGGTGTCCCCGGACACGTAGTTCACCTGGCGAACCTGACAGTCCACCGGCGCATGAAACCGGTGATACATGCTGGACTTCAGCCGCAGGGTGACAAACTGACCGTTGCGATAGCGCGCTGCCAGCCTGGCATCCGGGATCAATTCTTCCAGGGTGTAGGGAAAACCCTTGGCCTGGAACAGCCGGTTGTCCCGAATGCGTCCGCAAGCTCCGGCTATGGCGTCGCAGGGACTGCTGACAATATCGGGCCGAGTGTCTACCGGGCGCAGGCCGGGTTTGAGCTGCCGCGTGAAGCACTCCTGCAGGCTCTGAAAGCGCCGGGGCTTGGCGTCCTGCAATCGGAGATCTTCAGTGAAGCACTGCCAGACGGCGATGGATAGCCGGGTCAGGACCGGGCTTTCAATACGGCTGAACCAGCCCATGAACAACGTGAGCCAGCGCCGGGGCAGGCGGTTGGTCAGCAGGAAATTCAGTTGTTCACCGGCGGTTAAACCGGGCGTTGCTTTATTGACTGGATTCACTAGGCCACCGTCACTTCAGCGCGAACCTGTTCCGGGTAGTCCAGCCCCAGATCCGAAAGAAACTGCCGCATAATGGGTTCTGCCTGGAACCGGGCTGCGCGATTGCGGGCATTCTCTGCCATGACGTTGCGGTCGGTCGGGTCACTGAAGAAACGGACGACGGCTTCGGCCATGGCGCTTACATCCTCAGTCAGGTAACCGCTGACCTCGTGCTCAATGATGTCTTTCGGTCCCTTGCAGTTGTAGGCCAATGCGGGCATACCGTGGGTCAGGGCTTCAAGCAGCACGTTGCCGAAGGTGTCAAAGCGTGAGGGGAACACAAACAGATCCAGCCCCAGATACAGTGACGCCAGTTGCTCCTGGGTCTGCCAGCCTAAAAATACGGCATCCGGTATGGCCCGCTGAAGGTCTGCGCTGGCAGGGCCTGAACCGGCAATAACGATTTTCAGGCCGGGAATCGAAAGGCGCGCTTCTCGGACGATCTCGGGCAGATCGAAAATGCCTTTCTCGCGGCTTAGTCGGCAGGCGATAAACAGTACCGGAGTCTTGTCGTTGGCGCCCGGAATCAGATCCGACTTGCGGGCAGGTTGCACCCGAAGATCCCGCCGGGCGGTGTGGTGTGCGGTCAGGAATACCCGGTCGTCCGGTAGCTGCATTTCATGATCGGTCAGCCAGTCTCTGTGTTCGCGGTTGAGGACGAACACACCGTCAAACCGCCTGTAAAGCGCCCGCATCAGACGGCGGACCCGGTCTCTTTCGTGCTGATTCAGGTTGGTGGTGTGGGTAATAAAATCAATCCAGTCCGTGTGCATGAAGAAGTAGCTGGGCACGTTGAACATCTGTTGCAGGAACAGGGCAACCAGTGCCATGGGGCCTTCGGTGGAGCAGACAATCCGGTCGTAGCCGCCTTCATAGAATATTCGGGCAATTTCCATCACATCCGGCACCCGCAGGGTCTGCTCGCCGAAGGGATGCAGGTCGATGTCCGTAATGGGCTGGACTACGTGGAGGTGGGGCTCGAGCACGGCGTCCGGATGACAGATCAGAAAATCAATCGGCAGATTGGTGCGTTTGATTTCTATGAGCTTGCCGCTCAGCGAGGTGGACACGCCGTTTTTATCCAGCAGGGTGTCGGTCAGATACAGCGCCCGCCGGGAATGCTCATTTCTGCCGAGCTGCCGGGCGAACCGGTTGAGCAGGTCGCGGTTCTGATACAGCACGCGGGTTGAGGCCAGAGTCGACCCTGCCAGTACGGTGCTGATCAGCACCGGGAAGGACAGGCTGTCCAGCACCTCGGCCAGGTTGATATTGCTCATGTTGTCCTGGCACTTGCCATCGCCCAGAAACAGTGACATGAGCTGGCTGGGTATTTCCAGTTTGCGGGTCAGCTCTTCGGTGGAGAAATCTTTTAGGCTGGAACCCTGATGCTTGTCCAGCGCTTTGCGAATCCGTTTGGCGATCAGGTGATTCAGGTGGTTGAACAGCTTGCCGATGCTGTCGTTGACGGTATCTACGAACGCCTCGGGATTATTGCGTTTGCTGTCGGCGATCCTCTCCAGCTGGGTAATGCAGAACTTATAGTCTTTCGAAGCCTGCCATTTCAGAAACCGCTTGGGTTTCTTGCCTTGAAGTGCATCGTGAATGAACGAGAAAAACGTCATGGTTTTCTTGTGCTTCTGCATTTCCAGAAACAGGTTAGCGACCACAAAACAACCCATCTTGTCCCAGGTGGACCCGCGGTGAAGGAGGATACGGAGCATTCCCGGATCCTTGAGCTTGGTGGCCACCTGGGAGAAGTAATCCAGCAGCGCAATATTGAGTTTCTGGTTCTCGCCGACTGTGCCGAAAGGCGCCACCTGGCCGTTGCGCAGCGCTTCCAGTGCCAGATCGGATGCGGGTTGGGTTTTCAGGCGTTTTTGCAAATCGGGCAGGTAAAGCTGTGAGCCGCAAAGGCCGGCAAAAATGCCGGTGTGGTCGTCAGAGCCGCCAGTAACCACTTTGGGCTGATCAGGATCCACACCAAATTCTGACGGGTCCAGGTTGTGCTTACGGGCACAGGCGCGAATGCGGTCCGGCGTCAGGCTTTGCACCCAGTTCAGTGTCAGTACGCTCTGCCACAGATCCCGCTGGCCGTTCAGCACTTCAAAGCGCCAGAACATCACCGCCAGCTTTTCGAACAGGCACAGATCAATCCGGTCGTTGCGGCTGTAGAGGTAGAGCGGGTGCGGCAGGATCACCGGGATATCGTAGCGGGCGGCGTAGCGCAGAAAGTCGTAGATATTACGGCGCTTCTGGTTGAGAACCACTTCCTGTTCGCGGGTAAAGCCGTAAGTGAGCACGTGAATGAACAGATCATACTCGGGGAAGAAACAGGTAAATTCGCAGCCCACCAGCACATCCACGCCCTTGTCCTGAAGCGCCCAGCAGGACCTTGCGTTGTTGTGGTTGGTGACGGTAACCACGGAACTGCCGTTCTGCTCCAGAACCTTCACCAGTTGCTTGGTTGTGAGCCAGGTTTCGGGCAGGCGCAGTATCCGGCCCCAGAGTTCATCCGGCACGTCGCTGTTATGGTCGTGGCAGTGAAAGTCGACCCGCAGACAGTCTTCGGGGTTGAAACGCCGGGCCTGCTGACTGATAAAGCCGTCAAACTCTGTTCTAAGGCCACTACGGAACTGTGGTTCGCCGTTGCTCTGCCATTGCATCGTCATACTCAACCCACCTTTCTGGAGTATTGGTCCTGGTCCGCAACCGGGCCGGAACGGGGCTTTTCACCGGGCTCTTCACGGAGTGTTGCCAGCGGGCCGGACAGCCTGCCTGCCAGAAACGGGAATCGGGCTGAAAGCGTGTCAACCAGAAACTGTCGCTTGATCGCCTTATTGGTCAGCTCCGGGCTTTGCCACCACCAGCCGTCCGCCTGCATCTGATGAGCGGCGGTGACAAAGCGCTCGATCACCTGATTGAAGTCGTCGTCTGTAAAGCTGTAGCTCACGATCAGCCGGCCGGTGCCGGTCCAGCTCAGCTCAAGCCCGGCCTGTCGGAGATAGAACTGGAACATCCAGTTGTAGCGGCTGGGCAGGGTATAAAGCAGCGACAGAATCGAATGGATGTTGGTGATTCGCAGTGGCAGCCCCTTGCTTTCCAGGCGCTGGTTGAATCTGGCCACCCGGTAGTTCCACAGACTTTCCGACTCCCGGTACTGCTGCTGGATATCGGGCTGCCGTATGCGGTTCAGGAACACATTCATCGCACCCATCACATAGGGGTGGGAGTTAAAGGTGCCGCGGGCAAAGGAGACGTTGACCGGCTGGTCGTCCTTGAAGCGTTGCATCAACCCATGAGTTCCCGCCAGCACACCAATCGGCAGGCCGCCGCCCAGGGTTTTGCCGTAAGTCACCAGATCCGCCTGTATCCCGTAGAATTCCTGGGCGCCGCGATAGGCCAGCCGGAAGCCGGTAAAAACCTCGTCAAAAATCAGCACAATGCCGCGTTCGCTGCACACCTCACGAACCCGGGTGAGCCAGTCGGTATAACGCTGCTTGTCGAAACCGTTGGTGCGGTCGCTGGCGATAAGCGCGGTATCGGAGGGGGCGTCACTGTTGGGATGGAAGGCCTGCAGGGGATTGATCAGTACACAGGCGATGTCGTTGCGGGTGCGCAGTATATGCAGGGTCTGTTCACTCAGGTCTGCCAGAGTGTAAACATCGCGGGCTTTGCGGGTGTTACCGATGCCCGGCTGAACGCCGTCCCACCAGCCGTGATAGGCGCCGCAGAAACGCACCAGATGGGTCTTGCCGGTGTGATAGCGGGCCAGCCGCACCGCTTGCATGACGGCTTCGGTGCCGGACATGTGAAACGATACCTCGTCCAGCCCGGACACCTGGCGGATGATATTGACGTTTTCAGCAATCAGTGGGTGATAGGCACCCAGCACCGGCCCGAGGGCTTTGGTCCGGGCGATGCCCTCATCCATGCACTGTTTGTAGAAGTCGTAGCCGAAGACGTTGACGCCGTAGGAGCCGGTCAGGTCGTAGCGCCAGTTGCCATCCAGATCCCGGACCTGGGAGCCCCGGCTTTCATCGGCCATGGAACCGAGCCTGAAGCAGTCCGGCAGTTGCTGACTGTAGGGAAAGGGCACCCGGTAGCGGCTGGTAAAACGCACATCCGAAACGCTGCCCTGGATGGAGCGACAGTGCGCCAGGGTTTTAGCGCACCGCTGCTCAGCAT
>JBDNIR010000315.1:0-4095 GCA_041688195.1 Marinobacter sp. | reverse complement strand
ATGGTAACCGGTGTGATGGACGCCGTCACCAGCTCCGATCTTGGCAAGGCCGCACTGGCCAGCTTGTCCGTTAAAAGCCTTCCGGCAGGGACACTGCTTCTGGAAGCGCTGTACACTGTTCATTGCCCGGCGCCGGAGGCATTGCAATTAACCCGCTATCTGCCGTTGTCGCCGGTCCGGGTACTGGTGGATGTCAATGGACGCAATCTGTCCGATGCGCTGCCCCATGACCGGCTGAACGAGCTTTGCGTCAATATCCGGCGGCGCACTGCGCAAGCCATCGTGCCACGGATTCGGGCTGAAGTGGAAACCATGGTTGATCACTGTGACGGACTGGCGGCACAGCAGCTTGAGCCATTGAGAGATGCTGCGCGCCAACGGGTGAGGGCGTTTCTGCAGCCGGAGATAAGAAGGCTGGAATCCTTGCGGCGTCACAATCCTGCTATCCGGGATGAAGAAGTACAGTTTTTCAACGACCAACTGGCGGCTTCGGAGTCCGCCATTGACCGTGCCAGTATGGCTCTGGAGGGAATCCGCGTCGTTGTCACAGCCTGATGGAATGGCCTCGGGTAAACTGGCAGGGCAACATTCAATCATGTACTTTACTACTTTGAAACACGGATGAAAGAGAGTGCCTATGATGACGTTCATTCTATTTGTGGTTGCGATCGCCGGGCTGTTGATCGTTATGCGCCGGGAGTCAGGCGCTAAAGCTGCCATTGGCGTTATGGCCGGGGTGGGGCTTGCGTCCCTGATTTTTGCGTCTGGCTGGCTCGCGTTTGTTCTGTTTGCCGGTGCTGCCCTTACTGCTGTGTGCGGCCTGCCTGCGCTGCGCCAGGGTTGGCTGACACCTCGTGTGTTCGCCATGTTCAAGCAAGTTGCACCGAAGGTTTCCGATACCGAAAAAGTGGCGCTCGAAGCGGGCACCGTGGGCTGGGACGGTGAACTGTTCACTGGTCAGCCGGATTGGCACAATTTGCTGATCAATCGTAATACCGGACTGACAGAAGAAGAACAGGCGTTCGTGGATAACCAGTGTGTTAAGGCTGCCTCCATGTGTAATGCCTGGGATATCGCGGTCGAGCGCGCAGACTTGCCACCCGAGCTTTGGGAATTTCTCAAAAAAGAGAAGTTCTTCGGCATGATCATTCCGAAAGAGTACGGTGGTCTTGAATTCTCCGCCAAGGCCCAGTCTGCAGTTTTGCAACGCCTGGCAGGTAATGAAGTCTTGATGGTCACAGTGGGGGTTCCGAACTCGCTCGGCCCCGGCGAATTGCTTTTGAAGTACGGAACTGAAGAGCAAAAGAAGCATTATCTGCCCCGTCTGGCGGACGGTCGCGAGATCCCGTGTTTCGGCCTGACTGGCCCGCGAGCGGGTTCAGACGCTACGTCATTGCCGGATACCGGCATTGTCTGCAAGGGCAAGTTCAACGGTAAAGAGGTCATTGGCCTAAAACTCAACTTTGAGAAACGCTGGATCACCCTGGCGCCGGTTGCCACAGTGGTGGGGCTGGCATTCCGCATGTTTGACCCCGATGGGTTGCTTGGCGAGGAGAAAGACCTCGGTATTACCTGTGCTCTGATTCCCCGTGACACCAAGGGTATGGAAATCGGCCGCCGTCATTACCCGATTGGCAGCCCGTTCATGAACGGTCCCATCAAGGGCGAAGACGTCTTTATCCCGATGGAGTACCTGATCGGTGGCCAGGAAATGGCCGGTGAAGGCTGGCGCATGCTGGTGGAATGCCTGTCAGTGGGGCGTTGTATCACCCTGCCGTCCGGCGCCGCCGGTGCCGCCGCCTACGCTGCTGGCACTGCCGGTGGTTTCACCCGCATCCGGCGCCAGTTCAATACGCCGGTGGCTGATATGGAAGGTGTGCAGGAGCCTTTGGCTCGCATTGCCGCGCAAACCTATATCGCTCAGGCCGCGGTCAATCAAACGGCCAATATGATCGATAAAGGCGAAAAGCCAGCGGTACCGTCTGCGATCCTCAAGTATCACCTGACCGAAATGCAGCGCAATATTCTGACCGATTCCATGGATGTTCATGGCGGCAAGACCGTCACCCTCGGGCCCCGCAACTATCTGGGTATTGGTTACAGTGGGGCTGCCGTCGCCATTACGGTTGAGGGCGCCAATATCATGACCCGCAGCTTGATGATCTTCGGGCAGGGTGCCATTCGCTGTCATCCCTATGTATTGAGGGAACTGGCGGCGAAAGACGACGATGATATCAATGCCTTCGATGATGCCTTCTTCGGTCATGCCGGCCTGATCTTTGGCAACGCCGCGCGGGCCTTCACCCAGGCCTTCGGTATTGGCAAGGCAGAGGTGCCGTTTGACAGTGCCTCCAGCCGTTATGCTCAGGGCGTCGCCCGCTTCAGTGCGGCATTCGGGTTGTGTGCGGATGCGGCCATGACAACGCTGGGATCGCAGCTGAAAATGCGTGAGCTGATTTCAGCAAGGCTCGGCGATATGCTGGCCAACCTTTACCTGGCATCGATGGTGCTGAAGAACTGGCATGAATCGCAGCCGGTGGCGGGCGAACGCGAAGTTATGGAATACAGCTTGACCATGTTGCTGTACCGCACGGAAAACGCTCTGGACGAATTCCTGCAGAACCTGCCGAACCGGCCGGTAGCCTGGGCGCTCAGGGCATTGACCATGCCGCTGGGCCGGCGTTGGGACAAACCCCACGATGACATGACCCGGGCATTGGCAAGGGCGATTTCGACCGATACGCCGATTCGCAGCAAGCTTACAGCGAGTATCTGGACTACGGAAAGCGAGGGTATGGCGTCAAACCCGGTAGCGACCTATAACGCTCTGCTGAAAGATTACGACAAAGCAGAAGCGCTATATCGCAAAGCGACCAAGGCGTATGCCAAGGGTGAACTGCCGATGGAAGCTTTGCACCCCGAGGAGCGCTTCGAAGCTGCCCTGAAAGCCGAGGTGTTCAGCAAGGAAGAGACTGAGTTCATGCGTAAGTATGAGGCTGAAGTGCTCGAAATGCTGACGGTGGATGACTTTTCGTTCGATGCCTTTGCCCAAAAGAAAGAGACGGTGATCAACCATAACGCCGCCTAGAGCTCTTGAGCCGCCCGGGCCTCTCCGTTAATCTCTGAGGGCCTTGGTGGTGCCAGTGACAGAGACCCGCGACAGTCAGGTGAGCGCGGGTTTTTTATTTATACATCGGGAGTGAACGGGATGTGGCTGTCTATTCTCGCAGTGAGTGGCGGTGCTGTGCTGGGCGCGAACCTGCGCTGGGCGCTGAGTTTGTGGCTCAATAGCAGCTACCATCCGATCCCTGTCGGTACGCTGGTAGCCAACCTCATTGGTGGGGGACTTGTGGGTTTGTTGATCGGGTTTTTCAGCCATGGATCCACTTTGTCACCAGAATGGCGCCTTTTTGCAATTACCGGTCTATGCGGGGCACTCACGACGTTTTCCACGTTCTCGCTGGAGATGTTTGCTGCCATACAGGAAGGCAAATGGTTGATGGCACTGGCTGGCATTCTGCTCCATGTGGTGGGCTCTATCGCAATGACAGCGCTGGGTATTATGGGTTATACACTGCTTAAAAGCTGAAGTTGGTGCTGCCTCCGCACGTTTTCGGTATCTGTACTTACACATTGAAAAAACTGTTTGCATTCTCAGATACAAAGAGTAAAGTTTAAAGGGTAGGAAAGATTAGTTCAGCAGTTCATGAATAAGACGTATACCGCAGTAGTAAGTAGTTCATCGTCCTGTTTTTGATTCCGCAAGTTCTCGTTTTTCCGTAAACGTCTGTTGTCCATAAGGGCACAGGCAGAAAAAATTATTGATTTCAGGAATATTTAAGTATGTCTACTACTACCGGTACTGTTAAGTTCTTCAACGAAGCAAAAGGCTTTGGTTTCATCACTCGTGAGTCTGGCCCGGACGTTTTCGTTCACTACAGCGCCATCACCGGTTCAGGATTCAAGACCCTGGCTGAAGGCCAGCAGGTCGAGTTCACTGTTACTCAGGGCCAGAAAGGTCCTCAGGCAGAGAACGTAGTTGCTCTGTAAATAACAGACAGCTTCTCGGAAAAGGCAGCCACGGCTGCCTTTTTT
>JBDNIR010000314.1:0-2257 GCA_041688195.1 Marinobacter sp. | reverse complement strand
CAGACAGGCAAGCAACCGCAGTGCTCAGTAGTGGATCGGCTCCAGGGTTATTGGCGTTATGCCTTTATTTCTCCTGGTACATGTGCACATCGCGCTGAGGGAACGGAATGGTAATGCCTTCAGCGTCAAAGGCCTTCTTGATCTTCTCCTGCATGTCCCAGTAGTAAGGCCACAGATCATCGGTGGGCACCCAGGGGCGGACGATCAGGTTGACCGAGTTATCCCCCAGGCTACCCACTGCAATGCGCGGTGCTGGATCGGTCAGAGAGCGCTTGTCTTCTTCGATCAGCCGTTTGATGATGGCTTTGGCTTTATCGATGTCATCGTCATAATGGATGCCGAACGTCATGTCGCAACGGCGCGTCTTGTAAATGCTGACGTTGGTTAACGTGGCGTTGGATAAGCTGCCATTGGGTATCACGATGCGACGGTTATCAAAGGTGTTCACTACCGTGTAGAGAATCTGGATTTCGGCCACCGCACCCAGAAAGCCCTGGGCTTCAATAGTGTCGCCGACTTTAAATGGCTTGAAGATCAGAATCAGTACGCCCCCGGCGAAATTGGCCAGGCTGCCCTGTAATGCCAGGCCAATAGCCAGGCCAGCAGCACCGATGACGGCGATAAATGAGGTGGTTGCTATCCCGATCATGGACGCAACAGAAATAAACAGCAGAACTTTGAATATGACACTGATCAAACCGCACACGAATTTGTTGAGTGTGGGGTCCTTTGCGCCCAGCTTCTTGTCGAGTACATTAATGAAGCGGGTGATCAGCCAAAGGCCGATCACCAGCGTCACGATGGCGAGCAGCACTTTCGGCGCGTAGGTCATGACCATGGCTATGGCTTGTTGCAGCAACTCAGCTGCCTGGCCATCACCATTAAAAAGGTTTTCCATAGAGACTCCTTGTTCTCGGTTCATTTTCGGCATTGCGGAGCGACACATATTTGATACGTGCTCGCCATGCAAAAAGATGCCCGGCGCATTGCCAGGGTTCGGGATTCTTATAACAGATAACAGTGTTGAATGTGCACCTCGGCCCTGCAGTCAGTTATCTGCAGTAGAGGCCATCAAACCATTTTTTGCGCCCAGTTCAGCAAGGTGTCCGGACTGCCGCTAACTACGACGCGGCCTTGTTTCTGGCTCAATTGGTAGTCGTACATTGGGTCATAATAGTCTTTCAGAAGGGCTTGAATCCATTCATCATGACCTCCGAGGTTACCGCTGTTTCGCTGGCGTTCCAGTGCTGCTCCCATGCTGGATTTCAGGTCGGCGTAACGGCCGCCTCCAAGCCGCTTGCGGAGTCGTTCCAGGGCACTTAAAAGATAATCCCGGAAATTGAGCCAGCCGGCTTCCTCACCGTCCCGTCCGATAAAATCTCTGATCATGCCGACAACATAATCTTCCTTGATAATGGCTGTGCGCTCTTCGATCGGGCGCTCGAGCTCCATCATGGGTGCTTCCATCATCCGGACTCTCAGGCTTTCTGGTAGACAGCAACGGCCCACCAAGTGGCCTTCGTCTTCCATATATATGTTTTTATGCGGCTGGTGGGCCGTTTTCAAAAGCGCGATGGAGAGGCGGTTCTCAAAATCGATCTGGGTAGGCTGTGGGGTTATCTGGCGCCCGAAGCTGGAGCCACGATGGTTCGCTATGCCTTCAAGATCAACGGAGTTAGGCAAGTTGTTCAACAGGCGGGTTTTGCCAGTGCCGGTACGGCCGCTGACCAGAGTAAACGTCTCGCTTGCGACCACCGCTTCAAGCTGATCAATGAGAAAGCGTCGAAGAGCTTTATAGCCGCCCGTGATAAGTGGGTATTCAATACCTGCGTCACGCAACCACTGCTGAGTCAGTCGTGAGCGCAGCCCGCCGCGAAAACAGAACAGGTAGCCGTCGGGATTCTGGAGGGCAAAGCGTTTCCACGCGTCGATCCGGGCCGCTTTTATGTCCCCGGAAACAAGTTGGTGGCCCAGTACGATCGCTTGGTCCTGACCCTTGTCTTTGTAACAAATGCCGACTCGATGGCGCTCTTCATCATTCATCAATGGGGCATTCAGAGCAAGCGGAAAGCTGCCTTTGGTGAATTCCACGGGGGCGCGAACATCCATCAGCGGCGTGTCATTGAGGAACAGGGCGAGGTAATCGTCGGTGTCAGGTCTGGACGTCATCTGCAGTAACCGGTAGAACATTCATTGAGGCGGGAGTATAACCGAAAAAAAAGGGCAACATATGTTGCCCTTTTGTCGGAACAGGTTG
>JBDNIR010000313.1:0-4522 GCA_041688195.1 Marinobacter sp. | reverse complement strand
CTGACGACACTAGGTGATTTGCACACAGGCAGCGCGATTAATTTCGAACGGGCGGCCCGCATCGGGGATGAAATTGGCGGGCATCTGCTGTCCGGTCATATTCATACCACGGCCATCGTGGACGCGATTGAACGCCCGGAAAACAATTGCGTGCTTTACTTCCGGGTGCCCTCCCCCTGGATGCGGTACATTTTCACCAAAGGCTATATCGCCATCAACGGTGCCAGCCTAACTATCGGAGAAGTCACCGAGGACACGTTCAACGTCTACCTGATTCCGGAAACCCTGCGAGCAACCACGTTTTCCGATGTCAAAGTCGGGGATCGGATTAACATTGAAATTGACAGCCAGACCCAGACCATCGTCGATACCCTGGCCCGGATGGGTTACGACCGCCGGAAGTCTTAACGGGCGGCCGCCGTCAGCACCACGAATTTCGGGTTAGCATCGAGCTGGCTTACTATGGGAAAGAAGCGCCTCAGGCTGCGGTGGTAGCCCAGATGCCGATTCCCCACAATCAGCAACTTGGCTCCCGACTTCAGATGACGGCTGGCCTGGTCAAACAACCGTAACGCAATCCGGTCGCCAACAACGCCGCCCTCGTGGAAAGGTGGATTAAACAGAATCAGGTCAAACAGCCCCGCATCCGTTGGAATCCCGTCTGCAAAGTGCAGGTGAGTATTATCAGTGAGCGCATTTTTCCCGAGAAGCCGGGTCACGCTGGCAATCGCCTGACTTGATACATCGGTAAACGTCATGTCCAGAGCCGGGTTCGCTGTCAGCGCCGCAAGACCCAGCACACCGTTACCGCAAGCAAGGTCAAGCACCCTCGCGCCCTCCGGGAGGTCACTGGCACTCTGACAGACATGGGGCACAAGCAGGCGGGTGCCGATATCAAGATGGTCGCGTGCGAAGACCGCTGGCAGCGATTCTATGACAAGGTCACTATCAGGCAGCGGGTAGCCGCGCCACAGGTCGGGCCAATCCTCCAGGCCGCAAGAGCCAGGCCGACAACTCACCACTCGTGACTTTTTCCTGGCAGGATATACCTGCTCCGGATTTACCAGATCGCCGAAGACCTCTGCACTTCGGGCGGGTAAATGCTTGACCATACCCCCGGCGATCAGCGTTCCTTGCGGCCTCAAGACCGTATTTAGCCAGCGCAGCATATAGCTCAGGTAAGCCACCTGCCGTGGAATGCGCATGACGGCTAGATCGTACGCACCTTCCGGGGGATTCAGCCAGCTGAACAAATTGACCGATGGTTGCTGATTCGCAGCTGCGTTGTCGACAATGGCGCCGTGGGCCAGCGCGCTATCTGCCAGCACATCCGGCCTGAAGGCCCCGAGACCCAGAGTCAGGGCGCCAAAGTTGTCATCTATCACCAATACTCGCTGCCCCTCGACTATGGCGGAGGTCGCAGCCTCGATCAGTTGTTCGTCCGCTGCATCCCAGGGCTTGAGCTGGTGGTCCGGCGCACCCGGGCGAGTCAGTTTCAGGACTAGCCCGGACAGTTCCACAACATTCGTTATCACATCAGTCAACCGGTTAAGTCAGTGCCTTGAAAAGATTGCCGTCATTCTAGGCTGATTATTCTAGAAATTAATCCTATTGTGCCCAATAGATGGCTGCGACAAAACGGGCCCGACATGATTTCCACGAATAAGGCACAGGCCCGACGCTTCATGGTTCAGGTTCGCGAACTGACCGTCCGTGGCCCCGGCACCAGGAATTGATTTCAGGTTGTGCTTTCCAGGTTGGTTGCATGACGTTCTTTGCCCCTGACTCCAGGGGTTTTTTTAAATGATAATATTTGCTTGTTGTTAATGCTTATCATTTGTATAGTTGCCTTCTAATCAAACCACGCTGTAACAGGAGAGCAACATGCCCACGCGATTTTCCAAAAACCTGCTGGCTCTGGCGGCCCTTGCCGCCTCCGCACCAGCCCTTGCCGAGGAGAAGAGCCTGAATGAACTTGTTATCATCGGTGATGCGGTCTCAGCTTCCGCGCTGCCAGGTTCGGCTCACGTAGTGTCCAACGAAGAACTGGAAGAAATGAAATACACCGATGTCCAACGTGCGCTGCGACAGGTGCCGGGCGTCTACATGCAGGAAGAGGAAGGTTACGGCCTGCGCCCGCGAATCGGCATTCGCGGTTCCGGAACCGGTCGCAGTGACAAAATTACGCTCATGGAAGACAGCGTGCTGATCGCACCGGCTCCCTACGCCGGCCCCGCAGCCTACTACTTCCCTTCCTTCGGTCGCATGTATGGTATTGAAGTCCTCAAAGGCCCGGATCTACTGCGTTATGGCCCGGCAACGGTCGGCGGTGCCCTGAATCTGCGATCCACTCCGATACCGGATACCGCAAGCGGCCACGTAACCGCTGAGGTCGGTGAGGACAGCAGCAAGCGGATTCACGCCTGGTACGGAGCCAGCAGCGAACAGGCCGGATGGTTGATCGAGACCCATCAATTGGAGAACGATGGTTTCAAGGATATTCGGGACTCGGATCGTGAAAGCGGTGTCGACAAACAGGATTTCGTCGCCAAACTCCGCCTGAACAGCCCTCTGAGCGCAGAGATTTATCACCAGTTGGACCTCAAGGTCGATTACAGCGAAGAGTTGAGTAACGAAACCTACCTTGGCCTCACCGACGAAGATTTCGCAAACGATCCCAACCAGCGTTATTTCTCCTCGGAACGGGACAACATGGATACCCAGCGTACCGGCTTCATGGCGCGGCACCTGGTTGAGCTGAACCCGGACCTGACACTGACCACGACTGCCTACTACAACACCTTTAAACGTAACTGGTTCAAGGTCGACCAGATGGGCGGTACCAGCATCGCCAACCTGATCGAGAATGCCAACAATGGCGATGCCACCGCCATTGCACAGCTTCGGGGTGAAGCTGCAGCGGACCTGACACTGAAAAACAACAACCGTGAATACTTCTCGCGAGGCATTGACTTCAAGACGGACTGGTCCACCAATTTTGCCGACATGGCGCACAACGTTACTTTCGGGCTGCGTTATCACGAAGACGAAGTTGACCGCTTCCAGCCCGTCGATAATTTTACTCAGTCTATTGGCAGCGGAGGGCGCCCCACTCTCGAATTCGTCAGCACCACTCAGCCTACAGGCGGTAACAACCGGGTAGAAGAAGCCGAGGCCTGGAGCGCCTTTATGGCTGACCGTGTGGCAGTGACCGACCGCCTGGAGATTACTGGTTTGCTACGTTATGAGGATTTCGACACTCAGGCCACCCGCTTTGCTGACGTGGATCGCACTACCGAACAGACAGGCGCTGGGGCCCGCAACAGCACCACGGAATTGTTGCCCGGCATTGGCGCAACCTACGACCTTGGCCGGGGAGTTACCCTGCTCGGTGGCGTTCACCGTGGTCTGAGCCCCGCTGGTGCCAGTGACACAGATGTCGACCCAGAAATCAGCGTTAACTACGAAATTGGTGCTCGTCTGCGTCGCGGCGCCCTCTACGGCGAGGCCATCGCGTTCTTCAGCGACTTCAGCAACACGGTACAGAACTGCTCTATTGCCAATCCCTGCGACGGCTCCCAGACATCAGGGTCGGTGAGCAAGGGCGAATCCCGCATCGCTGGCCTTGAGACCCTGGTGGGCTACGAAATGCCGCTGGCTGCTGGCCTCACCCTGCCGGTTTCCGCCACCTGGACTTACACTGATGCAGAAATTACCGAAGACAGTGATGACGGTTCCGTTCTCGATGGCGACAACCTCGCCTACCTGCCGGAGCATGTATTCAATGTGCGCGCAGGCGTGAAGAACGGGGACCTCTGGGACATCTACCTGAACGTGGCTTACATCGACGATATGTGTATCAACAACACCTGCGAGCGCGGCGGCGACAACAGCTTTATCAAAACCGACCGCTACACCGTGGCTGACCTATCGGGCAGTTACCGCGTTACAGAGGGAGCCAGAGTATTTGCCCGGGTGGACAATCTGCTTGATGATCAGGAAATCGTCGCCCGTTCACCAGCCGGTGCCCGCCCCAACCTGCCCCGTACAGCCTACGTGGGCATGAGCGTCGATTTCTGATGTCTGAAAGGGAGAAACTCCGTTTCTGGATGGCTTGACCCACGAAACTTCCGACCCGGTCCTTGACCGGGTCTTTTTTTGTTCAGAAAATCATCGGTTTCCGGCGCAGTGGACAATTCAGTGGCGATTGGCGCTGTAAACAGAAAATCGGGGGGTTTTAACGAGCGCCCGACAGTTACCGATGTACTGCTTGATTAAACGCGGATAAGGCAGGAAGCCGTTGGCAACCAGACGCAGTTCGCCACCAGGATTCAAATTTCGTGCAGCCTGTTTCAGAAAATCCTCCGTCATTGAGGTGTCCGTCGAGACACCGGAATGAAACGGTGGATTGGTGATAATAGTTTGATAGCGACCAGTGATTTCATTGAGCCCGTCGGACGGCAGGATACTCCCGGATGCCCCGGCACGGTCATAGGTCAGAGCGGCGCAGGCTACCGCCTGT
>JBDNIR010000312.1:0-3169 GCA_041688195.1 Marinobacter sp. | reverse complement strand
TTCTTGGGTTTCAATGTTTTTCTCGCGGCGCTTGCCGGTCACCAGCTCCTGTACCTTCTCATCGGCCAGCACTTCTTCCACCGGACCGTCCTTGATAACCACGCCACTGGCAAAGGCCAGTACTCGGGTGACGTATTTCTGCACGATCTCCATGTCGTGTTCTACAAAGAGTACCGTCAGACCGTGCCGTTTAACCACCTCCATCACAGTGTCCATGAGGGTGTGCTTTTCATCGGTGCTGACCCCGCTGGTAGGCTCGTCCAGTAACAGCATGCGCGGATTGGCAAGCATGGCAATGGCAATATCCAGCAGCTTACGGGCGCCCTGGGGCATGGCGGTGACCATCTCGTCGCGATACTGGGTGATACCCATCTGTACCAGGATTTCATCCGCCGCCGCTATCCGTGCTGGTGTGCGCACTGGTCGTAACATCTCGAGGTGTCGGGACTCCGAGGCCGATAGCGCCATCGACAGGTTGTCCAGTACCGACAATTCCAGGAACAGCTGCGGAATCTGGAACGAGCGCGCTAGCCCCTTGCGCATCAGTTTGCGCGGGCCCAGACCTTTGATCGGGTTGCCATCAAAGGCGATGGTGCCAGCCGATGGGGGCAGGTAGCCGGTCACCATATTGATGAATGTGGTCTTGCCAGCACCGTTGGAGCCAATGACGCCGACGATCTCACCTTCGGTGATGGTGACGTTGATATCGTCCGCCGCTACCACAGCGCCAAAGTATCTGGATAAGCCCTCCGTTTTGAGAATCTCGGTCATGATGCCACCCTCCGCTTACGGGTGAACAGGCTCCAGATACCCTTGGGCAGGAACAGGATGATAAGCAGCAATACAATGCCGAGGATCATCTGCCAAGAGTTGGGAAACAGCTCGACCGCATAGGTTCTGACCATGATGAAAATCATCGCTGCGATAAACGATGCCGCGACATGGCCAGTACCGCCCAGCAGTGCAATAAACACAAACTCACCAGAGATTGTCCAATACGCCATGGTGGGGTCGACATGGCCGGCGGCCAACGATGTCAGTGAGCCGCCGATGGAGCCGATTGCTGCCGCGATGACGTAGTTGATGTAGAGAATCTGGCGCCGGGACATGCCCATGTATTCCACCCGGACCTCGTTCTCGCGAATCGCCTCGCAGGCCAGGCCAATAGCCGACCCGAAATAGCGATTTAGAAACAGCGCCACCGCAAGGCCTACAGCTGTTGCCAGCCAAAGTATGGTCTGGCTGCCCTTGCTGTCCTCGGAGTCGAACCACAGCAGGGTCCAGTTACCGACGCCAAAACCGTCGGTACTGCCCAGGTTGTGGCTTTTTACCAGAATGCCGTAGAGGATCATCGAAAACGCCAGGGTGAGCATGGCAAAGAAAATTTCCCGGTAGCGGGTCAGCAAAAGCCCCAGCAGCATAGCGAGCGCGACGGTTACGACGACCCCCATGCCAATCAGCAACAGGGCGTCGGTGACCCCCAGAAAACGGCCACCCATGCCCACGGCATAACCACCAATGCAGTAATACAGGCCCTGACCGAAGGACACCAGCCCGGCCCGCATCAGCATGATAACACCCAGCACGACCAATGCGCTGGCGATAGCGAGGGTAGTGGTGAACGCCAGCCAGTCGGGAATCACAAACGACAGCAGCCCGATGGCGAGGGCCGCAATAACCAACATGATTTCTGATTTTTGCAGACCCATCAGATCTTCCTCGCTACGGCTTGGCCGAACAGTCCGTGGGGCCGGAAGATAAGCACCGCGGCCATCACGGCATAGACAATGAACAATTCCAGCTCGGGCATGGTGTGAATTGAGACCGCACGCGCCAGGCCAACAATAAGTGCTCCAACAGCGGCACCGGTGATGCTTCCCAAACCGCCGGTTACCACCACCGCAAAGGCGACGACAATAACTTCTACGCCCACCCCCGGGACCACGGAGATAATGGGCGCAGTAACACCGCCGGCAATGGCCCCCAGGGCCGCGCCGATCATAAAGGTGATGGTGAACATCCGCCGCACATTGACGCCCATGGCTTCGGACACTTCCCGGTCATGGATGATGGAGCGCAGGATTTTGCCGATTTTGGTGCGCTCGAGCCAGAACCAGAGCGCCAGGCCCACCGCAACAGAAACGCCGACCACCATCAGCTGATAGCCCGAAACAGTGAGTACACCGATATTGAAGCGTCCCATCGCCGCATAAGGCTGATAGGCAAAGTAGGGCGTGGTGCCCCAGATAAGTTTCATGACGTCTTCGAGAACCAGCAACATGGCAAAGGTGACGATCAGCATCAGAACTTCGTCCCGGCCGTACATCAGCCGCAACACACCGCGCTCCATGATCAGCCCGGCCAGTGCGCCGATCGCGATAGCGCAGGCTGCGATCATGGCCAGCGCTATCCAGAGCTGGTCGCCGCCGCCGTTGTAATACCAGCCAATGGCAGAAGCGGCTGCATAGGCCCCCAGGGCATAGAGGCTGCCATGGGCCATATTCAGAATTCGCATAACGCCGTATATGACGGTTAAACCCGCGGCTACCAGAAACAGCCACGAGGCGTAGATAAGCCCGTCAATCAGAATCGCCCAGACGGTCAACATCTGTGTGTACTCCTGTTATCGGTAATACCGGCAACCCGAAGGTTGCCGGACCGGTTCAACGGATCAGTTGCAGTCGGCTCCCGGGAACCCTGCTTTGATCCATTCCTGAGCGTTCTGACCGTCAGGTGGAGATACACATGCGCCTTTGTAGGACCGGACATTTCGCAGTTCCGGACCGGTGTCGGCCGAGTAGTGGTACTCGCCGTAAAGCATCGGCTGCAGGGCCTGGTGGCCGCTAGCCAGAGCCATATCTACAGTACCGCTGACAGACTCAAAGGATGCACCCTTGAGAGTGGCTGCGAGTTGCTCGCTAGTGGGAAGGCCTTCGGCGCCGGAATTGTCAGCCGCGTACTTCAGACCGAGCAGGGCCTGGGCCATTTTGGAGGCCGGGTAGCTTGGCGGTGTGCCGTGTTCGGCTTTATAGGCTTTGGAGAACCATTCGCTCAGCTCGTTCTCCGGCATGAAACCGCCGAACGGACCACGACCACCCAGAATGGTGCCATTGGGAGCCTGATCCTTGAAGCGGTGCATGCCGGACTCACCGGTGGTCAGAATGGCCGT
>JBDNIR010000311.1:0-14735 GCA_041688195.1 Marinobacter sp. | reverse complement strand
CTTCATTGATGCGGTAGCCGTATTTTTTCTGGGCCGGTGGATTGATGATACCGGCAATGTGTCCCGACCCCCCGAGCACAAAACGAACCGGCCCGCCCAGGTATCGGGAGCCCTGGTAACTGGACACCCAGGGCGCAATATGATCTTCAATCGCTGAGGCAAAGTAGCTGGGTACCTTTACTTGTCCCAGGTCAATGGGTGTGCCAGCCAGCTCAATGCCCCCTGGCTCTTTCAGCCGATTGTTGAGGTACATGTTGCGCAGGTAAAAGCTGTGCATGGCGGCAGGCAGCCGGGTTGAATCGGAATTCCAGTAGAGCAGGTCGAACGGTGGCGTGTCCCGCCCCAACAGATAGTTGTTCACATAGAATGACCATATCAGGTTGTTGGCGCGCAGCATGTTAAAGGCGGAAGCCATGGACGAGCCTTCCAGGTAGCCCTGCTTTTTCATGGCTTTTTCGAGTTTCTTTATCATGTCCTCGTCAATGAAGACGGACAGGTCACCGACGTCGGAAAAATCCAGCAGACTGTTCAGGAAGGTCGCGCTCTTGACCCGGTCGTCTCCCCTGGCGGCGAGCCAGGACAGGGTGCACCCCAGCAGCGTGCCGCCGATGCAGTAACCGACCGTGTTGACCTCACGCTCACCGGTGGCTTTTTCAATAGCGTTCAGGGCGGCCACCGGCCCCTCCAGCATGTAGTCCTCAAAACCCTTGTTGGCATGCTCCTTACCTGGATTGACCCATGAAATGACGAATACGGTGTGCCCTTGCTCGACCCAGTAGCGAATGAAGGACTTCTTCTCGCCCAGATCCAGAATGTAGTATTTGTTGATCCACGGCGGCACCACCAGCAGCGGCCGACGATGCACCTTTGCAGTGGTGGGCCGGTACTGGATCAGTTGCATCAGATCGTTCTGGAAAACCACGTCACCCGGCGTGTTGGCGAGGTTCTCGCCCACCGTGAAGGCGTCCGGATCGCACATGCGGAAGGAGACCTGACCGTCGGCTTCGTCCAGATCCCGCAGCAGGTTGGCCAGGCCCCGAAGCAGGTTACGGCCACGGGTGCGGACGGTTGCCCGCAGGACTTCGGGGTTACTGAAGATGAAGTTACTGGGGGAAAGGGCATCAGTCATCTGGCCAGTAAAGAAGCGCAGCTTGCGTTTGTCCTGCTCATCCAGATCCCGAACGTCGTCGATGGTATCCATCACCCACCGGTTTGACATCAGGTAGGCCTGTTCGATGAAGTTGAATACGCCCGGTTCATGCCAGGCCTGGTCACGGAATCGACCATCGCCCCGTTCAGGAGCCGTTATCCGCAGAGGTTCCTTGGTGACCAGACTGACGATTGCTCCGGAGCTGAGGATCGCAGCGTTCTGGAGCAGCCGCATCTGAGCAGTGATGAGGGTGTCAGGCTGGGTGGCCAGTTTTCTGGACAGCCGGAAGAACGGTTTCACAATGCTCTTGAGGCTGGTCGGGTTGGGGCGGCCACCTTTGAGCCGCCGAACCACGGAACGCGCCAGCAACCTGCTGCCATGGCGGCTGGCCCGCACGAGGGACTTGCGTATAACGTTGGGTTCAAACCCGTCAGTGGTGGTGGTTTTGACCGCTTTTGCAGACATCGGGGTATGCTCCGCTTTTACATGTAAACGCCGCCATTGACGTTAATTTGCTGGCCGGTGATGTAGTCACCCTCAGCTGCGATAAATACTACGGCCCGGGCGATTTCCTCAGGTTGACCAAAGCGCCCCATCGGCACCCGCTCCATGATTTTTTCACGGATATGCTCCGGTACCTGGCTCAGCATTTCGGTTTCGGTAAAGCCCGGCGCAATAGCGTTGACGGTGATGTTGTGCTTGGCCATTTCCAGCGCAAGGGTTTTGGTGAACGCGATGATACCACCCTTGCTGGCGGCATAATTGGCCTGGCCAAAGTTACCGGCCTGGCCGACGAATGAGGTGATGTTCACGATGCGGCCGAACTTCTGGTTCATCATGATTTCTAGCACCTCGGAACAGGTGGCGTAAACGCTACCCAGGTTGGTGTTGAGTACGTCGTTCCAGTCATCGTCAGTGAGCTTTTTCATGGTCTTGTCGCGGGTGATGCCAGCGTTGTTGACCAGGATGTCGATACGGCCCCACTCCTGATGCACGTTGCGAATCAGGTTTCTGGCGGCGGTCATGTCGGAGAGGTCGGCCTGGAAAGCCAGCGCCCGCCCCCCTACTTCCTCCAGTTCCTTGATGGTAGCGTCCGCTTCTTCCTGGCGGGAACGGTAGTTAATGGCTACATCCGCGCCGCGCTTGGCAAGCAGGAGCGAAATGTGTCGGCCGATACCGCGAGATCCGCCCGTTACGATGGCAACTTTTCCTTTGAGGTCCTGCATTTCATTGTCCCCTTTGTTGTTTTTTTACTGCGCGGGGCAACTGCTTTTAAAGGCCAGAAGCCCTCATTTCAAGCTAGCAGAGCAAAGGGGCACTCACAAGAAGGTTCCTTGATATAGACCGTCACGAGGATCGAATAAATTTGTGAAGGCGAGGTGCAATCTCATCCCGCCAGCGCCGGCCGTTGAACACTCCGTAGTGACCGACCCCCGGTTGCAGGTGATGCGCCCGTCTTGAGTCCGGCACATTGGCGCAGAGCGTATGGGCGGCTTTGGTCTGGCCGGGACTTGAAATATCGTCCTTTTCGCCCTCTATGGTCATCAGGGCGGTGTCCTGGATGGCGGCGGGGTTAACCAGGCGGCCGCGGTGTTTGAAGCAGCCGCGGGCCAGGTGAAATTCCTGGAAGACCCGCTGGATTGTGTCCAGGTAGTAGGCCTCAGGCAGGTCCATGACGGCCAGGTATTCATCGTAGAAGTCCCGGTGACGGGTGACTTCCTCAACATTGTTATCACGGATGGACCGGAACAGCCCGCGGTAGGCATCCACGTGGCGGTCAAAGTTCATATTGATGAACCCGGAAAGCTGCAGAAAGCCCGGGTAAACCCGGCGCATGGCGCCCGGATACGGCACCGGTACCGTGTGAATAAGGTTGCGCTTGAACCAGGAGAGCGGGTGTTGGGTCGCCAGTTCACAGGGGGCCGTGGGGTCTACGCGACCGTCTATAGGTCCGCTCATCAGGGCCAGCGAACGGGGTGTAGCCGGGTGCTGGTCTTCCGCCATGATGGCGGTTGCTGCCAGTACCGGAACGACTGGCTGACACACCGCTAATACGTGGGTATCCGGCCCGAGGTGTGCAATGAAATCAATGACGTAATCGATGTAATCGTCCAGCCCGAAGCGGCCTTCTGTGACCGGCACCATACAGGCATCGCGCCAGTCAGTAATGTAAACATCATGCTCTGGCAGCATGGCTTCCACCGTGCCCCGTAGCAGGGAGGCGAAATGGCCGGAAAGAGGCGCGACGATCAGCAACTTTGGATCGTTCGGCCGCTCGGTCTGGCGCTCGAAATGCTTGAGTTGACCGAAGGGCTTGCGCAGGGTGATGCGCTCTTTGATTTGAACAGTTTCGCCGTCACATACAACGGTATCGAGATTAAAGGTAGGCTTCGGATATCGACGGGTCAGGTCACTGAACACGCCAAAGGCTGAAGCCATACTCCGGCTGCCCGGAATGCGCGATGCCGGGTTGAGTGGATGACGCAGCAGGGAGCTTTGGGCTTTGGCCATTAGACGCATTGGCGTCAGAGCGGCACGGCTCATTTCATGGGCATAGTACATCATGGGCAAGATCCTGCTTATAAAATGAACAGTTTACGCTCATGTTCAAACCCTAACCAGAAAAGGCTCGGGGTCTTAATGAACGGGTTGCAGAAACCGGTTATCGTTTTGTTGGGGCAATCATAGTATCAGTAATCAGCTGTGGGGCGATCTCGCAGGCCTGTTTTGGGATATAACCCGGTGTGAATTAACTTGATGGGTTTTTGCCCGGCGACTAGTCTCTAAGTCTGTCTGTTGCAGCGGAATTTTCGATCAGGCCATGGCCTGAAATATCTGCCAACAGGATCAGGACAGTAGTCATATGACCCTGGAAGAACCGCAGAAACACAATGCCAGTGACGGACTGGTAGGATGGGCATAGGGCTCGGGCATGGATCGACACTAGTGGTGGAAACTTGAGAAAACTACTTCTGATTTGCAGTCTGGCCCTGCTGGCGGCGGTCATTGTCAGTGTTGTGTCCAGGCCGGTGCCGATTGAGCAGAAACTGATACAGGTTCACGCCAGTGATGTGCTTGAGGGCTTCCCCGCTATTGAAAAGGAGCGGGTTGAAGTTCAGGCCGTATTGCTCGACTTTGCCGATGATCCGCTCCTGCTTCTGAAGGCCCAGGCCGCTTTCATTCGACATCCGGAAATGGCCCGGGTGATCTTCCCTCTTTACGGCGCAGAGCCCGAGTTTTGGGATATCCTGAGGCGTTATGGAGAAAACATACTGCCGCCGATCCACCACTTTGTCAGCCGCCCCATCGGTTCTATCGAGATGATGAACAAGGCGGCGCAAAAGTACCGCGCAGCCAAAGAGTTCTTTACCAGAGCCCCGGATGACCAAACATCAGGAAATCAGGCACGGAAACAGCCGGGTGAACTTTCGCCCGAGGAACGTGGTTGGTACGCCGTCAACTTTATACAAAGTGAGGGTCATGATTTTCTGGGTCAGTTCATTATCGATGCTCAAGGCGAAACCCAATGGGTCGGAACAGAGCGGGTACTGGAAGGGCTGAACCAGTTTTTCGCCAGCGGCGTGCGGAACCTGGAAATCAACTACCGCTCCGGTGAAGAGATCACCGCCGGTGATATTGGCTGGGCCTCCGTTGATGTGCTGGTGTTTGCCAGCGCACTGAAAGTACTTCGCATGGGCCGGGCTGCTGCAGTGACCACTAAAGGCGCAAGTCGGGGCACCCGTTCAGCTGCCTTTGCCGCCCGTGTGACCCACAGTGGCAGAATGGTTCTGAGCAGCGCCCGGTACGCCAAATGGCCAGTGATCATCGGCGCCGGCTACCTCGTCATCGCCCATCCCAGCATTATCAGCGACGTGTTGGCGGGCGTGGCCGACGTGCTGGGTTACCCGGCCTGGCTGGTCCAGTTTCTGGGCTGGCTGCTGATCCTGATACCCGCGCTCTACATCGGCAGTTGGTTGCTGTGGCTGATCGCACCCGTCATTATGGCCTTGCTTCGGAGTGCTATTGCTCTGGTGGCCTGGTTGAGTGGACGAGGCCGCCGTCGGTCGGGGTACGGGCAATTGTGACGCCGTGCGCAGCCGGGTTGTGGCAACCGATTATTATCCGGCGCTACGAATCAGGTCCGGTGCCGTCTTGAGAAAACCGCCGCCCTCCGCAAAGTTCGATGCCAGCAGGCCGCGCCTGGTGTTGCGATAGAGTGCAAACTGTTTAGCCCCATGGAGAGCACCCTTCCTTTATCTGTTTGTGGTTTTGAAGTGCGGTTATTGTGATCTGCGAGTATATCCCAAGCGCTGTGATAAATGGGTGCTGTTACAGTTTTGTCAGGGCCCTGTGCGCCCCGAGCGGGCGCTGCTGCTTGTATGGCATACTGTGCACCCCGTAACGGTATGGTTGTTATCGTATGTTATCGCATGTTGTCCGTTGAAAAGGCTGGTCGAAAGGTCGATACCCAGTGGGTTTGGCGGGGCCTGAGCTTGCGCGTGAGCCCCGGTGAGGCGTGGGCGGTCAGTGGCCCTTCCGGCTCGGGCAAGACGCTTTTGCTGCGTTGTCTTGCGGCGCTGGACCCGCTTGATGAAGGGCGGATCCTGTTTGAGGGCCGCGATACGGAAACAATCAACGTGCCAGCTTATCGTGCCAGGGTTTTGTATTTACATCAGCAGCCGGCATTCTTTGAGGGTACGGTGGAGGAAAATCTGCGCGCCGTGCTGGCGCTTGCGCAACACAGCACGCGGGAGTTTGACGAGAAGTGGATTTCCGGCACGCTTGACCGCCTGGGTAAATCAGTGGATTTCCTGCAGCGGCCGATATCGGCCCTGTCCGGTGGCGAAGCACAGATAGTGGCGTTTTTACGTGGCCTGCAAATTTCCCCGACCATGCTGTTGCTGGATGAACCCACCGCAGCACTGGATCCCGAAGCTGTTGGCCATATCGAATCACTGATTGAAGCTTGGCGGGCCGCCGATCCGGGCCACTCCCTGTTATGGGTAAGCCATGACCAGGGCCAGCTTGAACGCATGACCAGCCGGCGGCTGGTATTGGGGAAGGGCTGATGGATTCGGCCTATATCCAGATTGGTAATCTCGAGCTGGCGCTGGCGGCGCTGCTGATGCTGATTAATCTTGGCTTGTCAGCCTGGCTGCGGCTGGGCCTGGGCAGGCAACTGGTGCTGGCATCGGTGCGCATGTCGGTACAGCTGTTACTGGTGGGTCTGGTACTTGAGTGGATCTTTGCCCTGCGCAATCCCTGGGTGGTGCTTCTGCTCGCCATGATCATGGGTACTACTGCGGGTATTGCTGCAGTGGGACGCACCGGGCGCCGTTTTCCGGGCATCTACCGCAATAGCCTGCTGAACGTACTCTTTGCCTCCTTTCTGGTGACCGGGCTGGCCGGGCAGGGGATCATCCGCTTTCAACCGTGGTATGACCCCCAGTACTTCATCCCGTTGCTGGGAATGCTGTTGGGTAATGCGTTAACCGGTATTTCACTGGCTCTCGACCGGTTCATGGAAAACCTGGTGAGCAGACGTGCCTTCATAGAATCAATGCTGTGCCTGGGCGCGACTCGCTGGGAGGCGGCGCATCGTGAGGTCAAGGATGCGGTGCGCACCGGCATGATTCCCATTATCAACGCGATGATGGTAATGGGGGTGGTCAGCCTGCCGGGGATGATGACCGGGCAAATTCTTGCCGGTGCCGACCCTGCTGATGCGGTGCGCTATCAAATCGTGATTGTATTCATGATCGCTGCATCCACGGCGCTGGGAACCCTGGGGGTAGTGATGATGAGTTTTTTCTCGATGTTCTCAAGCCGCCACCGCCTGCTGTCCACGCAACTTCTGCGCACTCAGAGCGAGTGAAGCTGCGGCTGCGCCAGAACCTCTGATATCGTCGCCAGGCCCTCGCGGCGCGCGCACTTGACAAGCACTGCAAAACGCTCTGCAATCGCTTCGCGCTCCGGGATATTGTCCAGAAACACCTGTCGCGACAAGTGTGGCAGTCCCGCTTCGGTGGCAACGGTGGCCGCTACCGTATCCTTATAGCCGATGCGAATCTGATTATAGATATCAGCAAAAATGCGCAAATCCTTGAGATGGTGGATGACATCTACCTCGACTGACTGCAATTATCCGGCGTCCCCAATGCCAGACAACATAAGCAGTTGCGGCGACTGAAACGCACCGGCAGAAAGAAAGACCTCGTGCCGTGCCCGAATTTGCCGAAGTTGATTGCCCCGGCGGAATTCGATGCCGACAGCCCTCTTGCCTTCAAACAGTATTCGTTGAGCGAGCGCGTTCGTTTTAATGACCAAGTTCGAGCGGCTGCCAAGGTGCGGCTTCAGATAACCCCGGAAGGCGCTCCAGCGTTCGCCATTAAACTGCGTAACCTGATAGATGCCAATGCCTTCCTGTTAAAGGCCCAGTTATTGATGGGCTTCGCAACCATTGCCGTCATTGTGGCCGGGGTTTGAATGAGAACACTGTCGCCTTTGTGGGAGCCGGCTTCAATTTATTCTCCGGCCAGAATCCAGTTGGTTGCTTTCTCCGCGATCATAAGTGTGGGCGAGTTGGTGTTGCCGCTGGTAATGGTGGGCATCACGCCAGCATCCACCACCCGCAACCCACGCACACCCCTTACTCGTAGATGAGAATCCACTACGGCCATGCCGTCGTCAGCACGGCCCATTCGGGTGGTGCCGACAGGATGAAAGATGGTGGTTCCGATGTCGCCGGCCAGATGGGCCAGTTCGTCGTCGGTCTGATACTCAAGGCCTGGCTTGAACTCCTCAGGCCGGTATTTGGCAAACGCCTGCTGTTCGGCAATGCGGCGGGTGACCCGCAAGGAATCTGCGGCTACCTTGCGATCTTCCTCGGTATTCAGATAGTTTGGAGCAATGGCCGGCGCTTCCCTCGGATCCCGACTGCGAATGCGTACCGTACCACGGCTGCTGGGGTTGAGGTTGCAGACGCTTGCAGTGATCGCCGGGAAACTGTGCAGTGGCTGGCCGAAGGTATCCAGGCTCAGAGGCTGCACGTGGTACTGGATGTTGGCGTAGTCGTATGTTTCGGAACTGCGGGTAAACGCGCACAGTTGCGACGGTGCCATGCTCATGGGGCCCGAGCGTTTGAACAGGTATTCCAAACCGATCTGAGCCTTGCCAACCAGCGAATTGGCCATGGTGTTCAGGGTTTTGGCACCGTGGACTTTGTAGATAGAACGAATCTGCAAGTGATCCTGCAGATTTTCACCAACGCCTGGCAGGTCCGCCACCACGGCAATGCCATGGTGCTTCAGGAGGTCTGCCGGGCCGATACCGGAGAGTTGCAGCAGTTGCGGAGAGCCAATAGAACCGGCGGACAGAATCACTTCTTTCGCGGCCAGAGCCTGCACTTCATCCCCTCCCGTTTTTGCGACCCGAACGCCAGTGCAGTGGGGCTGACCACCTTCCACCGTTGTCATGCTCAAAGCCAGTACCTGGGTGGAATGCCACAGTGTGAGATTATCGCGATTGAGGGCACTGCGAAGAAACGCTTTGGAGGTATTCCAGCGCCAGCCCGAGCGCTGGTTCACCTCGAAGTAATCGACGCCCTCGTTGTCACCCCGATTGAAATCGAGGGTGCGAGGCACCCCTGCCTGCACCGCCGCTTCGGCGAAATCCTCCAGCACCTGCCATTTCAGCCGCTGACGCTCGATGCGCCACTCCCCACCATGGCCGTGGAATTCGCTGTGGGTAGCGTCCGCATTTCCACCCTCGTCGAGCCGGTAATGGTCCTCATGGCGCATGAAATCCGGCAGGCAGTTACCCCAGCTCCAGGCATCGTCTCCGGTCACGTCTGCCCAGTGGTTGTAGTCGCGGGCCTGGCCGCGGATATACAGCATGCCGTTGATGCTGGAGCAGCCACCCAGGGTTTTACCTCTCGGATAGATCAGCGAGCGGCCGTTGAGCCCGGGAATGGCATCGGTGCGAAACCGCCAGTCGGTGCGGGGGTTGTCGATGCAGTACAGGTAGCCCACCGGAATGTGAATCCAGTGATAATTGTCACGACCGCCCGCTTCGATCAGCAGCACCCGATTTTCCGGGTTTGCGCTGAGACGGTTGGCCAGCAGACAACCGGCAGTGCCGGCGCCTACCACGACGTAGTCAAATTCAAACGCTTGTTCCTGGATTTTTTTGTTGTCGGACATGCTTAATCCTCACTGTTATCTGGCTACGCTGACCTGACGGCTGACAAACTGTAGCACTCCTTTTCGTTCCAGGCGTCGGTATCCCGAGCGTGAAGTGCTTCGAACTCCAGTCTGGTGCCGGACAGCAGGGCTATGCCGAAAGGTTATATACAAACTGGAGATTAACGAAGGTCGCCCGTCTTCCATCAAGCCTTTTAGACGTCTGCAAGCAGGTCAGTGTGCCTATTGGAGGGATTGATTTCTTTCGGGTCAAATAATAATTTGCCTTTCCAGGTTCCCGCTCCTACCTGCTCCGCCACTTGCTGCATGATGATTTCCGCCAGTTTCAACGTCGCCACCGATGACGGCAGGTCCGTGGGTGTGACGATAGAAAGCGTTCGTTTGAGCTCGGGCGAGGTGATAGGAATAGCAACGACTTCCTTGCGGGTCGTCATTTCATGAACTGCGGCAGACGACAGTATGGTGTAGCCAAGGCCTCTTCGCACCATGTCGGTCAGCATGGGCCAGGCGCTGACTTCAAGCACCAGGTTCAGTGACTTGTTTCGTTCTGCTGCTTCTTTTTCCATGGCCACCCTGAGGCCGTGCTTTTCTTCCGGCATAACCAGAGGCAGTTCAAGCACCTCATCCAGAGTAATTTCTGAACGGTTGGACACCTTTGTACTGGTGGGGGAGATCAGATAAAGGCGCTCCTCGAGTAAGGGGCGGTATCGCAGATTTTTATGGTTACTTTGGCTATAGGAGATCGCGAGATTCAATCGATGCTGCATAACCATTTGCTGAAGGGTGCCGCTCATGGCTGATTTGACCGCCAGGTTTACTTGAGGAAACTGTTTGCGGTATTCCTCAATAATGGCACCTGAGAAAGTGTGTGCCACAGTGGGCAGCAGTCCTAGTACGACCTGCCCCGTCACTTCACCTGCCACTGCGGTGACATCGGCCTGGGTTCTCTCAAGGCTCTGAAGCAGGCTTCGCGCACGTTCATACAGCAGCTCACCTGCCGCCGTGAGCACCACGCCACGCCCGTGGCGTACGAAAACGTCAACATTCAGTGCTTCTTCCAGCATCCTGATCTGACGGCTCAACGCAGGCTGAGCTACAAACAGTTTTTCGGAAGCCCGGCTAAAACTGCCGGTGTCTGCAACCGTCAGGAAGGTGTTGAGTTGGCGTAAGTCGACGTTCAGATTAAAGGACATCGGAATCTCACCTATAACTTCGAAGTATCCAATTTCCCACTATATACCATTTCTGTTGATAGGGCCGATGGCTCTCTTTACGAAGGTATGCTTTAAAAAGATGGTTGATATAAAAAGTATATAATTGTTGTAGTTTTTTTTTGCTGATACGGTTGAGTCCTAACCGGGAGTCACAGGGTTGCCCTCTTCTTCTTACCGATGCCATCCGGCGACAGGCATAACAAGGGTTAACAAGCATGCAGAGCAGAGCCATCTACAGCAGTGAGCACGAACTTTTTCGGGAGAACGTCCGCCGTTTTTTTCGCACCGAACTGGAGCCGAATATAGACCAGTGGGAAGAGCAAAGTGTGGTGCCCCGATCACTGTGGGATAAGGCCGCGGAAAACGGCTTTCTGTGTTGTGGCGTGCCTGAAGAGTACGGCGGCCCGGGCGCCGACTTTCTCTATAACATGGTGCTGTCGGAGGAAACCGGCTACGCCATTGGTGGTGCCAGTGTCGGCTTCTCCGTTCAGGCTGATATCGTTGCCTACTACCTGATGAATGCAGGCACCGAAGAGCAGAAGAAGTACTGGCTGCCGAAGATGGTTACAGCCGAGAAAATTGCTGCCATTGGTATGACTGAGCCGGGCGTGGGCAGTGACCTCAAGAACTTGCGAACCAGCGCCGTTCGTGAGGGTGATGAGTACGTGATCAATGGTCAGAAGACCTTTATTACCAACGGTCAGAACTGCGACTTTGTGTTGGTTGCCTGTACTACAGACCCGAGCAAGGGTGGCGGTGGCATCAGCCTGATTATCGTAGAGTGCGACAGTCCGGGCTTCGCCCGGGGGCGCAACCTGGACAAGATTGGCCAGAAAGCGGCGGACACTTCGGAAATGTTTTTTCAGGACGTCCAGGTGCCGGTCAGCAATCTTGTGGGTGGAGAGGGTGAAGGCTTCAGAATCATGATGCGGGAACTCCCGCGGGAACGCATTACCATCGCCTGTCGCGCCCAGGCCGAAGCTCAGCGTGCTTTCGACCTGACCCTGGCATATACAAAAGAGCGCAAGGCGTTTGGCAAAACGATTGCCGAGTTTCAGAACACCCAGTTTGTGCTGGCAGATCTGAAAACCAGCCTGGAAGTTGGCTGGGCCTACCTAGACCAGTGCATCAAGAAGTGTGATGAGGGCACCCTGACCCCCGAAGAAGGTGCCATGGCCAAACTCTGGACCACCGAAAACGAGGGCAAAGTCGTTGATCAGTGCCTGCAGCTTTTTGGCGGCTACGGCTACATGCGTGAGTATCCGATTTCCCGCATCTATGTGGATGCGCGGGTACGTCGGATCTACGGCGGCACCTCGGAAATCATGAAGCTGGTTATCGGTCGCTCCCTGTAACGGAAGGAAGGAAATCACATGTTTGGTATTACCGCCTACGGTGCCTATATACCGAGAAGCCCGCTCTCACGGGCTGCCATAGCCGACGCCAACGATTGGTTTGATGCCAGCCTGCGAGGGCTTGCAAAGGGCGAGCGCAGCGTCTGCAACTGGGACGAAGACACGATTACCATGGCTGTGGAAGCCGGGCAGGACTGTCTGTCGTTGCTTGATTCCACGACGGTGGGCGCCCTGTATCTGGCCTCCACGACCTTGCCGTTTCTTGATCGCCAGAACTCTGTTGTGGTCAGTCAGGCGCTGAATCTGGGTGATCATCTGCGCACCATGGATGTCAGTGCTTCCCAGCGCGCGGCAACATCGGCCCTGATTGCCATGCTGGAAGCCAGGGGTTCTGGTAAAGGCGCTGCCATGCTGGTGGCTTCTGAACACCGTCGCAGCAAATGCGGGTCCCGGGCTGAAATGCTCTGGGGTGATGGCGCTGCTGCCGTGGGTGTGGGTAATGACGGTGTGATTGCAGAATATCTGGGCAGTGAGACCTATGTAACTGACTTCGTTGATCACTATCGTGGTGAAGATTCCACACTGGATTATGAGTGGGAAGAGCGCTGGATACGAGACGAAGGTTATTTGAAAAGTGTGCCGCTGGCCGCTTCCCGTCTGCTGGAAAAAGCGGGCGTAAAGGCCGGTGATATTGCCCATTTTGTGCTGGCATCCGACCAGCCAAAGACGCCTCTGGCGGTCGCCAGTAAGCTTGGAGTTGCGGCCGATGCAGTGGTTGATAACCGCATTGCCTCAATGGGTGTCTCTGGCGCAGCGCATCCGATTCTTCTTCTGACCTCAGCGCTTGAATCTGCCAGGCCTGGTGACCTGATCATGTTGGCTGGTTTTGGCCAGGGCACGGATGTAGTACTTTTCAGGGCCACCGATCAGGTCAGGGAACGGCGCCCGAAAACCGGATTCGCCGGAGCGCTTGAACGCCGTCGTCCGGATGAAAACTACAACCGCTTCCTCAGCTTCAATAATCTGGTTGAGCGTGAAACCGGTAAGCGTGGGGAGCTGGACAAGCAGAGTTATCTGGCCGCCATGTACCGTCGCAAAGATCTGTTGACCGGTTTTATCGGTGGCAAATGCCGTGAATGCGGCACCATCCAGATTCCCCGGGAGAACTATTGCGTTAATCCGGACTGTGGCGCACTGGACAGTCAGGATGATTACCCCATGTCCACCTTACCCGGCCGGGTGAAAACCTGGACCGCTGACCGCCTGACTTTTGACTGGAACCCTCCCGCCTATTTCGGGCTGGTGGAATTCGATGGCGGTGGCCGACTGATGATGGACTTCACCGAAGTGGAGGCGGGAAGTATCGAAACCGGCGTTGCCGTCAGTCTGCATTTCCGCATCCGGCAGTTCGATAACCAGCGGGGCTTCCGGAAATATTTCTGGAAAGCGACACCCTCCGGATAATAACGCGCGCAGCTAACAACAGGTGATTCAAAATGGCTAGTGGAATCAAAGACAAAGTAGTAATCCTGGGAATGGGTTGCAGCAAGTTCGGTGAGCGTTGGGATGCCAGCCCGGCCGACCTGATGGTAGAAGCTTTCGAGGAATGCATTGCTGACGCGGGTATCGAAAAAAAGGACATCGAAATGGGCTGGTTTGGCGCCGGTATTGATGCCTATAACGTGGGCTCCAGTGCGCTACCCCTTTCCCTTGCCTTGCGGTTGTCGAATATTCCGGTCACTAAGGTTGAAAACATGTGTGCGACCGGCACCGAAGCATTCCGTGGTGCTGTCTACGCGGTTGCTTCTGGTGCCTGTGACATCGCCTTGGCACTGGGTGTGGAAAAGCTGAAGGACGTCGGTTACGGCGGCCTGCCCCAACGCACCCGCGGCGTGGAAAATGACATGTTCTGGCCCAACCTGTCAGCGCCGGGCTCCTTTGCCCAACTGGCCAGCGGCTACCGGGCCAAACACGGTCTTGATAAGACTGAGCTGAAGCGGGCCATGGCCCATATTTCCGTAAAGAGCCATGCCAACGGTGCGAAGAATCCGAAGGCCCATCTTCGTCGGGAAATCACCGAAGAGCAGGCCATCAACGCCCCTTATATTGCGGAACCGATCGGGTTGTATGATTGCTGTGGCGTGAGTGACGGTTCAGCCTGCGCCATCGTAACCACTCCCGAGATCGCCCGGCGGCTGGGTAAAACCGATCTGGTGTCGGTCAAGGCTATACAGCTGGCGGTGTCCAATGGCGATGAAGCCAGTTTCAGTGACTGGGATGGCTCTTACCTGAAGACCACGCGAATTGCGGCCCAGCGAGCCTATAACGAGGCCGGTATCAAGAAGCCCCGTGAAGAAATCAGCATGACAGAAGTTCATGACTGCTTCTCCATCACCGAGCTGGTGACGATGGAAGACCTGCAGTTATCGGATGAAGGTCAGGCCGTCCATGATGTTCTGAACGGTGATTTTGATGCCGATGGCCGAATCCCCTGCCAGATTGACGGCGGGCTGAAATGCTTTGGTCATCCCATTGGTGCCTCGGGCCTGCGCATGATCTACGAAAACTATCTGCAATTCCTGGGGCGCGCTGGCGACCGGCAACTGGCGAACACCCGCCTGGCCTTGAACCACAACCTCGGGGGCTTCCCGCACCAGAATATCTGTAGCATCTCCATTATCGGGCGTTACGAGTAAAGGAATAGGTAACCTGATGAGTCACACAAAAAAAGCCGTTATGCAGTCAGACAGCGATGCCGAGTCACTGGCAGTGGCCCAGCGCAGCCTGGAGAAGGTCCGGCAACAACTGGGGCTGG
>JBDNIR010000310.1:0-8253 GCA_041688195.1 Marinobacter sp. | reverse complement strand
GCCCTGAAAACCGTGCTCTGCCAGATAGCGCATGGGACGGGCCATCGCGCTGTCGGCACGCCCGGATGCGCCCACCAGCGCTACCGAGCGCGGCCGGAACATGCGCGAGAGGGGGCGCCCCGAGTCGGTGTCGTTCATGCGCGGCTCACCGGCGCCGACAGTAATGTCGTCACCCGGCACGTGCGTGAATTGCTGACTTGCGCTGACTGCATTGTTTTGGCCCGCTTGCTGCATAGAAAACCTCGTTCCTGTAAAGCCGTTTCCGACCGCGCGACCCATGCGCTGCGATCGCAAATTACCTGTTCTCCAGGTGGCCCTTGCCAAGCCAGCGACCTCCGTCGATGACCAGGTTCTCGCCGGTGATGAAATCCGCGTAGTCGCTGAGCAGATAGGCCGCCGCATTGGCGATCTCGGTGCGTTCGGCCAGACGGCCGCGCGGCACCCCGCGCAGAATCCGCTCGCGGTCGGCGTCGGTGGGAAACAGCTGGGCCACGGCTCCGGTATCCGCCGTGGCCCCCGGCGTCACCAGATTGACCCGGATATTGTGTTGCCCCCACTCGACCGCCAGAGTTCGGGTCATCGCCAGCACGCCCGCCTTGGCACTCGCCGAGTGCACCGCGAGCGGCCCGCCGTGAAATCCACCCACGGTGCCGATGTTGAGGATCGCCCCGCCGCCAGCCGCGATCATTTTCCTGCCGGCGATCTGGCTGCAGTACCAGGTGCCGTCGAGCACGATAGACACCACGGCCCGCCAGGCGTTGACCGACATCTCCTCGGCCTTGACCCGAAAATTACCGGCCGCAGAGTTGACCAGCATGTCGATGTGGCCGTATTCCGCCTCGGCACCGTCCACGAACGCCTGGACCTGCTCGGGGTCGCGTACATCGACGCGCAGGCCGATCGCCTCGGCGCCGAGCGCACGCAGTTCGGTTGCAGCCTGATCGATCACGTCCTGACGTCGACTGCCGATGACGACTTTCGCCCCGAGCAGTCCCAACGTCTTGGCGATCTCGTAACCGATGCCGGTACCGCCGCCGGTGACCAGCGCGACGCGTCCCGCAAACGTATCCGAGGCAAGCATGGGCTTCATGAGTGATCTCCGTGCGAACAGATTCTGCTCAGGCCGACCTGATACCCGCCGTCGGCCAACGCGTTGAAAACCATGTGTTCAAAGATCACTGAGAAAAGGCCACATGCCATCGCCGCCGGTGGCGCAGATGCGTTGGCCGATCCGATCCTGCCAATAGGGTTCGGTGCCGAACTCATCGCGCCACGACCACAGACGACGGGTGTAGTAATGCAAGGTGTGCTCGCGGGTGAAACCCATCGCCGCATGCACCTGATGGGCGACGGCGGCCGCCATGCCCGCGGCTTCACCCACCCGCGCCTTGGCCACCGCAATCATGAAACCGGGCTCCTCACCCTCGGTCGCACGGGCCGCGGCAGCTGCAGCGGCACCGGCCGCGGCGACCTGGCCGGCCATTGCCGCCAGTTGTTGTTGAATCGCCTGGAACTTGGCGATCGGGCGGCCGAACTGCTTGCGTTCGTTGGCGTGCTCTACGGCCAGCTCCAGCGCACGGCGCATCGCACCGGCCATCTGCAGGGAACGCAACAGCGCGCCCCACTCGGTGATACTCGGTCCGGTCTTGTTCGTAGCCGTTACCGCATTCGCTGTCAGTGCCAGGCTGTCGAGCGACGCACTGTCGCGCGCCTCCCCGGCCAGGCTGACATCCGGCCGCCATTGCAGGCGGTCCGCCTTGACCACGACCCGGCGCATGTCGCCGTCACGCGCAGGCAAATCCAAAAGCACATAGTGCGCATGACGGCCCCAGGCGATCCGCTGCAGTTCGCCGATCAGTGTCCAGCCCTCGCCTGCGGGTTCGAGACGGGCGTCGATGATATTGTGTTCCCCCGCCAGGACGATGATTTCCTCGCCGGAGACCTTGATCCGGTCTGCAACCAGTCGCATCCCAACGAAGGTTTCGGCCAAGGGCAGCGGCAATGCGTGATAACCGGCAAGCTCGGCCAGCGACAGGCCGTCGGCCACGTCCAGACCGGCACCGCCCTCGTCTTCCTCGAGCAGCATGCGGGTCAGGCCCATCTCGGCCACGGCGTGCCAGGCGTCGTCGGAGAAACCGCCGTCCTCGCTCGCCTGCCAGAGTTCGCGGTTCACCCGGTCGGAGAAAAGACGCCCCGCCGAGTCCAAAATCATGTCACGGATATCGTTCATCGTAGGCCCAACCCTTTTGCGATAATGCCGCGCAATATCTCGCGCGTGCCGCCCCGAATCGAGAAGCACGGTGCCGAGAGCATCCCCTTCGCCAACGCCTCGGCATAGGGATTGCCGTTATCCAGCGAGGGCGCGACGTCGACCAGCAGACGCGCGATTTCCGGGATTTCCTGCTCGAACGCGGTGCCGACATCCTTGACCGCCGCCGCCTCGAGCTCCGGCGACTCGCCGCGTTCGAGCATGCCCGCCACCGACAGCGACATCCGCCGCAGCGTTACCAGATGCGAGATCAGTCGCCCGACCGCGATCAGGTCACGTCCCTCGGCTTTTTTGGCCACCGCATCGACGAGCTGGCGCAGCAATTGGTAGGTACTGAGAATGCGGTCCGGGCCACTGCGCTCGAAGGCGAGTTCGCCGGTCACCATCTGCCAGCCGCGGCCTTCGTCGCCGATCAGCATGTCGTCGGCGACGAAGACGTCGTCGAAGAACACCTCGTTGAAATCGTGGCTGTTGTAGAGGTTGTAGATCGGGCGGGTGGTGATGCCGTCGCTTTCACGCAAATTGACGATGAACTGGGTCAGGCCCGCATGGCGGTCCTCACCGAGCGGCTCGCTGCGTGCCAGGGCAATGAGGTAATGCGCTTGATGGGCGTTGCTGGTCCATATCTTGGTGCCGTTGAGCACCCAGCCGCCGTCGGCGCGCGTGGCCCGCATGCCCACGGACGCCAGATCGGAGCCGGAATTGGGCTCGCTCATGCCGATGGCGAAAAAACATTCGCCGGCCGCGATCTGCGGCAATATCTTTTCGCGCGCGGCCTCCGAGCCGTTGGCCAGAATGTTGTTGCCACTCTGGCGATCGGCCACCCAGTGCGCGCCCATTGGCGCACCGGCCGCCAGCATTTCCTCGATCACCACAAAGCGATCCAGCGCGCTGGCCTCGTGACCGCCGTAACGCTGGGGCCAATGCATGCCGATGAATCCATGCTGGCCACAGCGCCGACTGAAGTCCGCGTCGTAAGTGCCCCACGAATTGCGATGAGGCGTGAAGCGTTCGTGCGCCAGTTCGTCGGCCAGAAAAGAACGGGCCGCATGACGAAATGACAAGGCACTGTCCGGCAGTTCGACCGGATCGAAACGGAACGAATTCATTATCGGTATCTCCTCCGACTTGACCCCGGCCGGTGATCCGGCAGGGAGCATGTCGCGCCGTGCTTTTGTTTTTATGCACTTTGCTGCGACAACGACCCGACTATAGCCACGTCTTCAGAGCCGGCGAAAGCGGCAATACATCACCCTACCCAAACTTTATGTTACGCTGCGTCGATGAGCAAACGCCGGCTGCCGCCACTTAACCCGCTACGTAATTTCGAAGCTGCCGCTCGTTGCGGCAGCTTTACGCAGGCGGCCGCCGAACTGAACGTCACACCGGCCGCGGTGAGTCGCCAAGTCATTGTCCTGGAAAATTATTTTTCGAAGTCGCTGTTCATCAGGCACGCCAACATCATCGAACTCACGGCAGACGGTGTCGCCCTGCTGCCGTCGGTCAGCGCCGCGCTGGACATGCTCAACGACGGCGCCCGGCTGCTCTCCGCCAAGGGCGATACCGCGGTCAACCTCTGCACCTATTCCGGATTCATCATGCAGTGGCTGATCCCGAGGATGGGACATTTCCGCAGCGAACACCCTGAAATCAACCTCAATCTGATCACCGCGTCCAAACCTGACGAATTCGAGGCCGCGCACGCCGATATCACCATTAAATACGGGCACGAGCAGCCGCATGGCGAATGCGGAAAAGCGATTCTGCCGGACATCATCCTGCCCGTGTGCAGCCCGTCGCTGACCCGCGGCCCCCATGCTCTGCCGCCGTTGGAGAATCTCGCCCAGCACACCCTGCTTCGCTCGCACTACCGGCGACTCGACTGGTCCAGTTGGCTCGAGATCATGAATGCGCGGGATCTGCATGCGCATCAGGAACTCACGTTCAAGGAATCCGGCCTGGCCAACCAGGCCGCGACCCAGGGGCTGGGCGTGGCGATGGCTCAGCGATTGCTGGTCGAGAACGAACTGGCCAGCGGAAAACTGGTGATGCCCTTCAGTACCGCGCTGCGTCGGGCCGCCGATATCTGGATCAGCCGCTCACGCGAGCGCTGCGCGGATGACCACGTTACGCTGGTTTGCGACTGGATCGAAAAAGAGGCCCGCGACACCGTCGCCGGGTTCGGCATCGACTTCACCCCATCCACCTTCGATACGGCCCAGGCGATCACGCTCGGTAGCGGGCGCTAGCCTTATCGTAATCGCCGTAAAATACTGCCCATAGCCTCTTGATCACGCCGGTGGCATAACCATAGATCAACAGACTGAGTAAGACTGCCGGGGGTGGGCCTTCGATCCTCTTCCGGCAGCCAGCCCGATACCGAGGGAGGGAATAGGTAAACGGTATCTCGGTCAGCGGCTACAAAACGGCTCATCAGCATTATCCAATCCGCGCCCTGAAATCTATGTTAACTCATAGAGCAAATGTATGGATTGAGGTTGACACACAGGGGAGGCGGATGGTGGATTCCTGGAGAAAGGGTGTTTATACTTCCTATACTCCGGTGTCCATGATGACTGGGTAAGAACAGTTTTTCCGCTGGACACCTTTCCTGGCGACTACCCGCCTAAAGAGGTGCTTACCATGAGTGTGAAACGACCCGGCATCGATACACTGGAAGCCATCTCCGACTATTACGGCTTCGATCTTTGCTCCGACGAGCTGCGCGAGTTCCAGTCCGCCATTGCTGGCTCCATGGCGATCTACGATCGCCTGGACGAGCTCGCGGATGAATCGCTGCCGGTAAAATATCCCCGGGCCGACGTGGGCTATCGCCCGCTCGGTGGCGACAACCCGCTCAACGGCTGGGCATGGAAATGTTCCGTCCCAGGAGCCGAGGACGGACCGCTGGCCGGCCGCACGGTGGCCGTGAAGGACAATATCTCCCTGGCGGGCGTGCCCATGATGGTCGGCTCGCCGATCATGGAAGGCTTTGTCCCACGCGAGGATGCCACGGTTGTTACGCGGCTTTTGGATGCTGGCGCACATATCATCGGCAAGACGTCAGTGCCGGCGTTCTGCTTCGACGGCGGTGGCTGCACAGGCTACCCCGAGCCGCAGCCGGTCAATCCCCATGACCCGGAACGTCTGGCCGGGGCGTCGTCCAGCGGCAGCGCCGTAGTGGTGACCAACGGCGAGGTCGATATGGCGCTCGGAGGAGACCAGGGTGGCTCCATCCGACTGCCGGCCTCCTGGAGCGGTTGCTACGGGATCAAAGGCACGCATGGACTCGTACCTTACACAGGCATTTTCCCGATTGAGCTCACGCTTGATCACGTGGGGCCGATGGCGCGCACAGCCGAGGATTGCGCCCGCATGCTGGAGGTCCTCGCCGGGCCGGACGGGCTGGACCCTCGGCAGTGCAATGTTCGCACCGCGAAGTACACGGAATCGCTGAGTGAGAACCTCTCCGGCCTGCGTATTGGCATCCTGCGGGAAGGATTTGGTATCGCTGATGTCAGCGAATCGGACGTGGACGCCGCCGTGCGGGAGGCGGTGGGCGTTCTTGAGAAGGCCGGGGCGAGTGTCTCGGAGGTGTCGGTGCCCATGCACAGCGACGGCCTCGCGCTATGGAGTGCGATCGCCTTTGAGGGGGCTACCGAGCTGATGGTGCGCGGCGATGCCTTCGGCACGAACTGGCGCGGCCACTACAGCACTCAGCTCATGGACTTCTATGGCCGGGCCCGCCGGGCCCGCGGCCATGATTTCAGCGATACCGTGAAGATCACTGTCCTCGTCGGGCACTACATGTCCGAGCAGTACAATCGGCACTACTACGGGAAAGCTCAGAATGTCGGGCGGCGTCTTGCCGGCGAGTATGACCGGGCCCTGCAGCAGTGCGACCTACTGGTGATGCCCACGACCGCCATGAAGGCCGTCCGCAGGCCGGCGGACAAGAGTCTCAAGAGCACGCTCGCCGGGGCGCTTGGCAATCTTCACAACACCGCCCCGTTCGATGTCAGCGGGCACCCGGCAATGAGCGTTCCGGTCGGGCTGTCTGAGGGCTTGCCCGTGGGGATGCAACTCGTCGGCAAACGCTGGGACGAGGCGACGGTGCTCAAGGCGGCCCACGCCTACCAGGTCGCCGTAGGGTAATGTGGGTGTTCGATACCGAGCTCCGCGCCCATGGGCTGGAGAATCTGCGTATCGTGGATTCATCCGTGATGCCGGAGATTCCCTCTGCGAACATCTGTGCCTCGACGCTTATGATTGCCGAAAAAGCCTCTGATCTCATACTGCATGGCAATAATTGATATAGCCGCCCTGCCGTTATGATCCTGCGTCAGTGCGGAAAGCGGAGAACTCTAAGGAGGATGAGGCAAATGGACATTAATTTTATCACCCGCCGCAGCCAATGGTCTTGCCGGCGGTTTTCCGGCACTCGGTCCGCAGTCTCGTTCGAAGATCGTCAAACCTGGACACACGACCAGCTTTACAGCCGTGTCAATGCATATGCCAATGCGCTGCTATCGCTTGATGTCTCCAAGGGAGACCGCGTCGGTTTGCTCATGCACAACGGGCTGGAGTACTGGGCCACCTACCTGGCTGCGACAAGGGTTGGAGCTATTGCGGTAAGGCTGAATTTTCGGCTCACGGCGGAAGAACTGGATTTCGTCATCAACGATTCCGCCAGCACAGTGCTCTGCTTCCATAGCAGCTTCAGTGAAACGCTGGATGGTATTCGTTCCAAGTTGCCTGTACGCGCCTACATTGCCCTCAAAAATGGCGATCAACCAGTTCCTGAGTGGGCCCATCCCTGGTCTCTACTTGATGACGCAGACAGCTCTCCTCCCCCTTGTGCGCGTCCGAACCCTGCTGATTCAAGCATGCTGATGTATACGTCCGGCACTACCGGAAAACCAAAAGGCGCACTCTGGAGTCATTCGAATACGCTCTGGTTCACCGCCATGCAGGCTCTGCAGTGGGGCCTGAACGAGAACACCGTCGCCATGACCACCGGCCCCATGTACCACGTGGGTGCCGTTGAAGACTTAGCCAGCGCGACCCTGGCCATGGGCGGACATGCGGTTGTGCTGAAAAGCGGAGGGTTTTCACTTAGGCGGGTACTGGAAGTAATTGCTCATCACCGGGTCACGGACATATTCTTGTTCCCTTTCATGGTCAGCGAACTTGCGCAAATGGACGAGGAAGAAATTGCGCGCTATGACATTTCCAGCGTCAAACGAATTCTCTCCGGCGGTGACCCGCTTTTGCCCTGGGCCACACAGGTCCTGCAACGACGCCACCCCTGGATCGAACTGAATCAGGTTTACGGGCTGACTGAGGGCACCCCAATCTCAGCCTGCTCAACCGGTGAAGAGACGCTCCACCATCCAGACAGCGTCGGCCGCCCCATGCCGTTCACCGAGATTTCGCTGCGGGATGACGATGGCGACGAAGTCGGGCCGGATCGGGAAGGTGAAATCTGGGTCCGCAGCCCTGTGGTCTGCACCTCATACTGGCGCCGGCCCGAGGCAAGCGAGGCCACGTTCGTGGACGGGTGGTGCCGTACCGGTGACCTGGGGCGGCTGGCCGCCGATGGATTACTTTGCATGTCAGGCCGGAAGAAAGATATGATCCGAAGCGGCGGCGAAAACGTCTACCCGGCAGAGGTAGAAGACATTTTGATGCGCCAGCCCGGCATCCGTGAAGTGGCCGTGATCGGGGTGCCGGATGCGGCGCTCATAGAGACCGTCTGTGCAGTAGTAGTGCCCATGGATGGCGCCTCCCTCGAAGCAAGCTCGATAATCAGCACCTGCAGAAAGCACTTGGCTGGCTATAAATGTCCGAAACACGTGGTTTTCGCAGACCAGCTTCCCCGAACCCCCTCAGGAAAACTGATGAAGTACAAGCTGAGAGATCAGCATTCCAACCTGGGAAATGATTCGCGGGATGCGAGCCAGAACTGAATTCCTGGGCGGTTC
>JBDNIR010000309.1:0-3520 GCA_041688195.1 Marinobacter sp. | reverse complement strand
TCTTTTGCATTCATGGCAAGCAGGTCTTCGCCATCAATAAAGATATCGCCTGCAGTGGTGTCGATCAGGCGTGAAATACAGCGCAAAAGGGTTGATTTTCCAGAGCCTGACAGGCCCATGACGACGAGCATTTCACCTTTGTGCACTTCAAAAGAGGCATTGTTAACACCAATGACACATCCTGCTTCAAGTAATGATGTTGTTTCTACTTTTCCGCCTGACTGTTTCAAGATTTTTACAGCGTTGTCGCCAAAAATTTTATAGACAGACTCGCATTTGATGACCGGCTGAGCTGGCGTTGACATAATTAAATCCCTATAAAAAAAGAGGTGCTAAACGATGTGTTTGTTGGCAATAGATTATTGCTCTCACTGAGCCATCTGCTCTGTGGTCACTGTGAAAAAATAGACCAGATAAATCGAGACCCTGGTTAAAGACAGCATCAAGGTCTCTGGTCTTGTGTTGAATAACGAACCACAAGGCCTGACCTGAATGCAGCGCATTCAGGTCAGGGGGTTTGGCTTACAGCCAGCTTTTCCATTTTGCTTCGTTATCAGCCAGCCATTTAGTAGCGGCTTCTTCGTGGCTCATGCCATCGATGTCAACCAATGCAGCCATGTTGCCAATATCGCCTTTAGTGAAGGATATATTGTTGAAGATTTTGTAAGCTGTTGGCCATTTTTTAGGCATTTGATAGTAAGCTGCCTTCTTCAACCAACCTGCTGGTGGAGAACCACACTTGCCATCACCGCCATCTGACTTCTTACAGCCATCACTGTATGCGGGGAATTCAACGAAGCTGCCACCTTCACCGGCATCGGTGAAGTTAGGTGACCAGTTAAATACTACGACTGCACGGTTGTCTTTAGCTGCTGACTCCAGTTCAGCCCAAAGTGCACCGGATGACCCAGCAAACTTAGCTGTAAAGTCCATGCCAAGTGCTTCGATGCGGTCTAGGGTTTCTTGGCCATGCCAGTCCATAGGTCCGTCCAGATAACGACCTTGGCCGCCACTGCCTGCTGTTGCAAACAGCTCAGCACAATCGTTCAGTGCTTCCCAGGAGGGTAGGCCAGGGCATAGATCGCCTACATACGCGGGATACCACCACTCTTCTTGAGTAGCAGAAGCGTGCTTGCCCACATCAATGATGCCGCCAGCGTCTAAAGCGTTGTTGAAAGACTTACCAAAAGTAGACTGCCATACTTCGTGACCAATAGTGACGTCACCGTTGCGAATTGATTCATAAACCGCTTGGCTATCAGCAGGTACGTAAGAAACGTTATCGCCAATGCTTTCAAAAATACCACCAATAACGTACGCCATAGTGATTTGGCTGGTCCAGTTATGGGTAGGAATTACAATAGGCTCTTTCGAGTCTGCTTGGGCTACAGTAGCGCCAAGTACTAGTGAGCTAACTGCAGTAGCAGTAGCGAGTTTTTTAAAAAATCTCATTCATATCTCCGAATAGTATTGTTATCGGTAGTTAATCATTACTTTCTTTCTTTGATTACAGGCAAAGTCCTGTTTCTTTTTTTTAGCCCAAACTCATGTCTGGACTAAAAAATGGGCTGCGCGGGCCACTTCAAAAGCACGTAATTGGGCCAGGCCGCTCGGGCCGGCGCCCAGGGTGGCAATTCTAAAAGTCATAATGACTCCTGTTTTCAGGCGCTGCACCGTGCGCCAGGCCAGCTTTGCCCCGACGACGATTAAACGCGGAAAAGAGCGCAGCTCGTACCGGCAACGGTCGAACCATCAAGCTCTGCAGTGATGCACACCAAGGTCGGATCTACCGATGGCGCAATGTGGAGAAGGCTGCATCTGCCGGTGAAACAGAAGGCCGGGGGCGGGCAGGCCACCGATGAAACGCGAGATCTCGAGAAAACGCCGGAGGGAAGCGCTCGAACTGGTCAAGCAGGAAAAAATACTTGGTAACTCGTATGCCAGGACGGGCATGCTAACACATTTCAGGTGTCCGCGTTTTTTGCGAGGGCGCCCGGGACACTCGTCTGGACAGAGCCACTCGAGCCGCTGCTCAGGTCAACAAGGGGCGGTCTGCCTGTGCCCCCGGTGTGCTGCAGGTTCGCTAAAATCCAGATCTAGCCAATGGGTAGGTTAGGGTACTGACCAATACACAAGGATTTTGGATATACCACTGAAGACACCGATATATCTGCCGGTCAACGGTGCAACTCATGGCATCCAGCGCGTCATTTGCCGACGAAGATCCGATCTACACCGGTCTGTTTTCCAACACCGGCGCCGGAGGCTACGACCCCGTAAGCTACTTCCAGGCCGGACAACCGGTAAAAGGCTCCGACGAGTACACTACCGAATACAAGGGCGCGACCTGGCGTTTTGCGAATGCAGAAAACCTGAAACTCTTTCAGGCCGATCCAATGCGCTACACCCCTGTCTATGGCGGCTATTGTGCTTGGGCGGTGAGTCATGGAAAGCTGGCAAAGGGCGATCCGCTGCAGTGGAGTATTGTCGATGGTAAGCTCTACCTGAACTACAATGAGACCTTCAAAAAACGCTGGCTAAAAGACACCAAAACTCATATTCGACAGGGCGTTGCCAACTGGCCGGCCGTGCTGAAGTGACACTGCCGGTTTCTGCTTGAAGCTGGCTGACCCCTTGATTGCAGCTTGCCGCGCCAGTAGACAAACCGGTGGTAACTGAGCGATTGTTCCTTGCAGAAGGCAGCGCCGGACAGGCCAGAGGCCTGCCAGTCAGATAGTGTCTGGTCCCAGAACGGGTGTAGGTCGGGATTGTTCATGCGAGATTCCTCCTCGGGTAACAGGCAGGAATCAGTGTGGCGAACCCTGGGTTCTGGATATAGGTGCGGATTTATTGGCGCTTACCTCATTGCTGTTCAATAGTCTCTGCTAGACTTACCCGATATGTCGTCATAAAACACAGGCAGGGTGAGTGATGTCGCGCCGAGGTTGGGTAAACAGTGGACTGGTGGTGGTACTGATTCTGGCAGGCGGGCTGGCACTATACGGCTACCGCTCCCTGCAGTCGGATATAACGCAACTGACCGATGCACGCTCGACCGCTGAATCCAATGCGGAAGATCTGCGTAGCCAACTGCAACAAAACGTGCAGGCGTTGACGGCAGCTCGGGCGCGGCTCGAACATCGCACCAGCAGTGCGGATAAACTGGAATCCGAACTCAATCGCCTGCGTCAGACGCTGGCCGGGGCCAAGGCCGACTTGCAGACTGCGCAACAGCACGTTGAGAAGCTCAAGGCCCAGCTGGAAACAGTCACCAAACACGTTGAGAGCTTATCCCAGCGACGCGACGCACTGACGTCGGACCTGAACGCTGCGCTGACAAAACAAGGTGACGCCCAAAACCAGATTGACGAGCTGACGACGCAGTTAACGCAAGCGACCGGGCAGGCGGACACCCTGACGCAGCAGCGGGACGACTTGACCGCCACGCTGACTGCCACTCAGAGCGCCGCGAACGCACAGCAGACCGATGCGCAGAACCGCATTGCCGAGCTTGAAAAAC
>JBDNIR010000045.1:0-2416 GCA_041688195.1 Marinobacter sp. | reverse complement strand
GTGAAGCAGCAATAACCGGTTATGAGCGATTCGTCGCTGAAGGGAAGAACCAGCCGTCCCCATGGGAATATTTGAAAAATCAGATTTATCTGGGGAGCGACCAGTTTGTCGATGACATGCAGAGACGGATTGAGGGGCCGGATCTGCTGAGCGAGATACCGTCCAGCCAACGTCGCCCCTTGGTAAATCCCTTACAACACTATTCTGATATTGCTTCCTCTCGGAACGAGGCTATCGTTCTATCCCATTCAAGCGGTGGATACGGCATGAAGGAGATTGACCCCGAGGATTCCTCAGCCAGTGATGGATGAACAGGATAAGCTGATAGATCACCTCCTTAAGATCTCTGGCGGAAGCGCTACGTACGATTGGGAAGAAATTCGACGTTTAGCTATTGCCTTTATCAACGAGGTTCGCATTGATGTCGGGACACCAAGTGCCTGACAAAAATCCTCTTGGGGTAGTCGCATCAACCAGGTGTTGTCCTGCGACCATAGCCGGTCGAACCGCTTCACGATCAATACTTTCTGACTTTCAAATTGCGCCAACTCCGCATGAGCAACGGGCAGTCCGAATGCTTTCAGAATCTGCAGGCAAAGCCATTCGTTTTCACCGCTTTCCCGCAGATCAATATTGCTATGGTCCAGAAACCCGATGGGGAGCTTGAAGATGTGGCTGGTAACTCATGAGTAGGTGTGCGATAGCCTTCGCATCCAGCGGTTCGGCATTAACGGCCCTTACCCCTCAGGTACCAATGCCTCTTCAGGGTATAATTGAATGGCACCGATGTAGTCCCGGCCGATGCTCGAGAGTAAATCAAAAGGGTGGCGGGTAGGTGCCCGGAAGCGTGCCTGCATGCGTGCCCGAATGGCATCGGAGTCCGGCAGTAGGTTGTCAAAGAAGTTATAAACCCGCTCCCCTTGGTAAGGCGTGGGGGACAAGGGTAGTGACAGCGAAATGGCTCTGGCGCCTGGCCGCTCCAGCCACTCGGGGTGGTATTCGAATGCCATCGCGCCGGATTTTTACAGCGTCAGCTGCCCGACTTTTATACCGTTAAGGGCGACGGTCAGTTTAGACATTGCTTACCACTCCTGATCCCAGCCAGCTTCCTGGTCGGGTTTGCCGCGTTGCGTCAGGTGCAATTCAAGATTGAGGGCGGAGAGTAACTTGAAAAGGGTTTCTATCCTGCTTTTGTCCGGATGATTCTCAAAACCTGATACTGTTGCTTGCTTGACGCCGATTTGGTCCGCAGTAGCCTGTTGTGTCAGGTTCTGGCGTTTCCTGGCATTCTTTAAAGATTGAGCGAGGGTGTCCGGGGATGTGATATTCATACCTATACCGTTCAGAGGATTAAATACACTTTATACCCAAAAGAGGATAAAGGCTAATCTATCCTCTACCAAGTATAAGAGCCGGATACTATCTGTCCCGATTTGATGGTGCTTTGATATCCCGCCATCAGCCTCTATTCTGGCAAGGTCACCAGGGGAAAATCTGAAAAACGTATAGCGATAGAAGATCAGCGACATTATCCAGATGTACAGCATGCCGCCCCAGAGCCACATGGACAGCGCCAGAAAGTTAATACCCAGCTTGTAAGGTTGCGGCATATCCACGGCAATCAATGCACTGAGTACCGCGATTGACTGGGTTGCCACCACTGCCAACTGCCCGTAATACCCTTATCCAGAGACGGCTTTTCCTCTTTGACCGTGAACGCCGTAAATATGGTGTAGGTCAGCGTTAGCCAAAGCAAGATAGCGACCACCCAGAGAATTCGACCGGCCGTGGTGTTATCCGTCAACATAATAAACTGACTGCCAAGAACACTGGAGCCGGCAGGGAGAGTAAAAAACCCGGGGCCACGAAGGTGATCTATAACATCGAGCAGGAATTCCCGGCGATACCTCAGAAGCCTGGCAAAAGTAGCCGCCCACAAAACCCCGTAGAAGCCTATGTTCACATAAAACAGGCTGATTGCTATCAGATCAAAACCCAGCATGTGGGCGGTTAAAGATATGATGCCAGTTGCCATCACCATGCCAAAATAGGCCGGTGACAGGCTTTTCAGATCGTGTGTCATGCTTTGCCCGCTCGCTGAACAAACTGCAGTCTAACCCACAGCCGGGACGCGGGACACGGCCCCCGATACGGGTCGGGAGTCGGTCAGGCCATCAGGCGGGCGTCAGTCCTCTAGCGCTTCAATAGCGTACTGACCTACCTCGGTGTGGTGCAGCACCTTACCGAAGGGTGCGGTAGTGTCTCCTGGACCCTGGGTGAACACCAGTACCGGGGTATTGGTGTGAGTGCCGGTGGCCCAGACGACGTTTTGCTGTTCGGCCACTTCACGGGCCAGAAGGTTCTGGCGATTGTCGTCAGTTTGGTAGACGAAGAAGGCGCCGTTAACGTCCATTTT
>JBDNIR010000044.1:0-17080 GCA_041688195.1 Marinobacter sp. | reverse complement strand
CATTTTTGAAAAGTGTTCCCGTGCCGCCTTGGCACGACTGAAAACCCTGAGCAGTGTGGCTCCGTCCTGCTCCGCAATGGCGGTGCGCAACTGATCAAGATCATGGGTAAAATGATCAATAACCCTTAGCACCGCTTGCTGGTTGGACAGAAAAATATCATGCCACATCACCGGATCGCTGGCAGCGATCCGGGTAAAGTCACGGAAGCCGCCTGCGGCATAACGGAAAATATCAAGGTTCTCATCCTCTCCCGCCAGGGTATCCACTAGCGAAAAAGCAATGAGGTGAGGCAGATGGCTGGTCGCTGCTAGCACTTCGTCATGATATTCCACAGGCATCGTCAACACCCGGGCGCCACAGCCTTCCCATAGGGCGCTGAGCCTGGCGAGATGAGCCGCATCAACATCGTCCGGGGGTGTGAGGATTACCTTGTGTTTGGCGAAGAGTTCCGGATTGGCGGCGGCAATACCACTCTTCTCAGAGCCGGCAATCGGATGACCGGGAATACACGCTGGCAACGGCGCGCCGAAAACAGAACCGACGGCCGCCACAAAACTGGCCTTGGTACTGCCCACGTCAGTCAGCAGTGCCTGAGCCCCGAGGGCGGGCTTTACCTGCCTCAAAACAGCTTCTGTTGCACGCACCGGCACGGCGATCACTACCAGATCGGCATTTGTGACGGCCTCGGCAATCGAAGCCGCTGCCTCATCAATTACCTGGTTTTTCAGAGCATACGCCAGGTCACTCTGGCTCTGGTCCGCGCCGACCACCATGGCGGCCAGCTTGTGCTTCTTAATGGCAGATGCCAGCGAGCCGCCAATCAGCCCCAGACCAATAATGGCAACACGCTGAAAGACCGGGGCGGTGTCACCCATGGGCCGATTGTTCGTCTGCTTTCTCAAGAGCGGTTATCTCGAGCGCGCGGGTCAACGCCTCAATAAAACGCTGATTTTCTTCTGGCAAACCAACTGACACCCGCAAGTGCCGTGGCATGCCGTAACCGGCTACCGGCCGCACAATGACGCCCTGAGCCAACAATTGGTTAAAGATAGTCGGTGCCTGATCCCCCACATCTACGGCAATAAAATTGCCTGAGGACGGAATATAGGAAAGCGACCGTTCATCAAATGCCTGCTCAAGCTGTTTCAGCCCGGCAGCATTTACCTGTCTTGAACAAGCGAGGTATTCAACATCGTCCAGCACTGCCGTCGCAGCTGCCTGGGCGATGGTGTCCACGTTAAACGGTTGGCGCACGCGGTTGAGAATATCGGTAATCTCTGCCGATGCAATGCCATAGCCTACCCTCAAACCCGCCAGCCCCCAGGCCTTTGAGAACGTTCTGGAAATAATCAGGTTCGGATAACGCGACAGCAGAGCCAGGCTGCGTTGATGTTCGTCGCCTTCGAGGTACTCACAATAAGCTTCGTCGAGTACCACGATGACCCGCTCGGGCACTGCTGCCAGGAACTGTTCTACGGCTGCGATGCTTTGCACCGTACCGGTCGGGTTGTTGGGGTTGGCAACGAAAATCAAACGGGTGTTGTCGGTGACAGCCGCCGCCATTGCCTCTAGATCATGCCCCCAGTCTCTGGCGGGCACTTCCACACCGCGGGCACCGATGACACGGGTCACCAACGGATATACCGCAAATGCATACTGGGAATAAATAATATCGGCATTGGCGTCGGCAAAGCCGCGAGCGATCACCTCAAGCACGTCGTTGGAGCCATTACCAAGAGTAATCTGTGCTGCAGACACACCAAGCTTTTCAGACAATTTCGCCTTCAGGTTAAAGCCGTTCCCATCCGGGTAGCGACATAACTCGCCCAGGGCCTTACGGGCAGCCTCCAGCGCAACGGGGCTGGGGCCTAACGGATTCTCGTTGCTGGCCAGTTTCACAATACCTGAAGGATCAAGACCAAGTTCTCGGGCCAGCTCATCAATTGGCTTACCCGGCTGGTAAGGCATAAGGCCTTGAACACCTTTCACTGCAAGCGTCTGATAGTTAATCGGCATTATTTATTCCCCCGATCCGGAAACCCGGCCAGTCAAACATTGCACGCCCATCAGAGCACACCGATGGGATAAGAGCCCAGGCGCTTTAACTCAACCGCTTCCTCATCAACTTCCGCCAGAACCCTACTGACTTTCGGGTCATCCATATGACCTTCAAAATCAATATAGAATACATAGGCCCAGGTGCCGCTTGGCGATGGCCGGGTTTCGAGACGCGTCAGGCTCAAGCCATGGCGGTGGAAAGGCTCCAGCAGCTGGTAAAGTGCCCCTGATTTGTTGCGCATAGATACAAGAATGGACGATTTATCATGTCCGCTCAGGCTGACCGCTTCCCGACCAATAATCAGGAACCGGGTAGTGTTATCGGGCCGGTCTTCAATGCTGTTAGCCAGCTTTTTAAGCCCATACAACTCTTCTGCCATATCACCCGCAATCGCCGCCGTGCCCGGCTCTTCCGCCGCTCGACGGGCAGCTTCAGCATTGCTGCTGACCGTGACCCGCTCAATGCCGTAACGGTGCACATCCAGCCACTGGCGACACTGGGCAAAAGACTGCTGATGTGAATAGATTCGGACGATATTTTGTTCATCGGTACCGGGCGCGCACATCAGGTGATGATGTATCCGCAACTGCACTTCACCACAGATTTTCAAAGGCGACGACATGAACATATCAAGGGTATGGTTGATCATGCCTTCGGTAGAATTCTCGACCGGCACCACACCGTAGTGTGCCGCGCCGGATTCCACTTCACGGAAGACCGCGTCGATGGCTGGCAACGGGACACTGATCACAGAATGACCAAAATGCTTGAGCGCTGCGGACTGGGTAAACGTGCCGGCCGGCCCAAGAAAAGCAATGTGCATGGGCTTTTCGAGCGACAGACAGGCAGACATGATTTCCCGGAACAATCGGGCCATCTCCTCGCCGGATAACGGCCCTGGGTTCTGCTCCTTGATCCGGCGTAAAACCTGAGCTTCACGTTCCGGGCGGTAGAAGCACACATCCTCACCAGGATGGGCTGCCAGCTTTACCGCTGCGACCTCTTGGGCACAGCGGGCACGGGCGCTGATGAGGTCCATAATCTGGCGGTCAAGCTGGTCGATCTCGTCACGCAACTCACCGAGCCGGGTCTGTTCGTCGGTCATGATCAGCCCCGCTCTTTTCCGAAAGTGGTCATGTAATCAATCAGTGCGTCCACACCCGCTTCCGGCATAGCGTTATAGATGCTTGCACGCATTCCGCCGACGGAGCGATGACCTTTCAGGTTGAGCAGTTTTCGCTCCTGGGCGCCTTTGAGGAAAGCGCTGTTCAGGCCATCATCTGCCAGCGCAAACGGAACGTTCATCCAGGACCGGAAACGCGGGGTAATCGGGTTGGCATAAAAATCACTGGCATCAATAAAACCGTAAAGTTTCTCGGCCTTACGGGCATTGATTCGGCCCATTTCTTCAACACCGCCCTGGGCTTTCAGCCACTGGAAAACGAGGCCAGCCAAATACCAGGAATAGGTTGACGGCGTGTTGTACATGGAGCCGTTATCCGCCGTGACTTTGTAATCCATCATGGTCGGAATTTCCTTGCGGGCACGGCCCAGCAAGTTTTTATGCACGGCAACCACCACCAGGCCGGAAGGGCCGATATTTTTTTGGGCGCCAGCGTAAATGACACCAAACTTTGATACATCTATCGGACGGGACAGAATCGTAGAGGACATATCCGCCACAAGCGGCACGTCTCCGGCTTCTGGTACGAAGTCATATTCCAGGCCGCCAATCGTCTCGTTGGGCGTGTAATGCAGATAGGCTGCATCAGGGTCACGACGCCAGGTAGCGGGGTCCGGCACCTCAACAAAACCACTGGATTCGCTGCTGGCCACCACATTTACATTGGCATACCGACGGGCTTCCGCAATGGCTTTGGTAGACCAGATACCGGTATTGACGTAATCCGCAGAGGATTTCTCCCCCAGCAAGTTCAGCGGCACGGTCGCAAACTGACTGCTGGCGCCGCCCTGCATGAATAGCACGGCATAGTCATCCGGAACCCCGACAAGATCACGAAAATCCTGTTCTGCCGCTTGGGCGATAGCCACGTAATCATCACTCCGGTGACTCATTTCCATCACCGACATCCCGGTTCCGCGCCAGTCCAGCATTTCATCGCGCGCCTGCTGAAGCACACTCTCCGGCAGCATCGCCGGACCTGCACAAAAATTATACGCCCTGGTCATTGCCACTAATCTCTCATCTTTCAACTATAGAGCTTTTGCCTCCGGGCCCTCTATCACCCGGAGGCAACGATATACCGGCAACTCACTCCTCGCTGGCACCTTCACCTGCGTCGTCAGCCTGCTCGGTGCCGGCCGCGTCTTCACCCTCGACATCGGGTGCCTCTTCGCCGGTATCCGCAATACGCTCGACACCTACCAACCGCTCATCTTCCTGGCTCAACTTGATCAGACGAACACCCTGAGTGTTACGACTCAATACCGACACTTCGTCAGTACGGGTGCGAACCAACGTACCTTTGTCAGAGATCAGCATCATCTCGTCGCCGTCGAACATCTGCAGCGCTGTAACCAAACGGCCATTACGGTCAGAGCACTGCATCGCAATAACGCCCTGACTGCCACGACTGTAGGTGGGGAACTCGGAAATCTGAGTCCGTTTGCCGTAACCGTGTTCGCTGGCTGTCAGTATAATGCCATTATCATCCTGTGGAATGATCAGCGAGACAACATGGTGCTCCGGTGGCATACGGATGCCGCGCACACCGCGGGCGGTGCGACTGAGAGGCCGAATGGCACCTTCGTTGAAACGTGCAGCCTTGCCAGCGGTGGAGAACAGCATCACTTCCGCATCACCCTTGGTGATGGCGGCTCCGATCAGAGTGTCTCCTTCATCAAGGGACAGCGCAATCAGACCGCTACTACGCGGGCGTGAGAAGTTTGGTAACGGTGTTTTCTTGACGATACCGGCAGACGTTGCCATCAGAACATAGTGATCTTCCGGATAATCCCTGACCGGCAGGAAGGTTGTGACGCGTTCGCCCTCTTCCAGCGGGAGGATATTGACCATAGGCCGCCCGCGGGAGGCACGGCTGGCTCTCGGAATTTCGAATACCCGCAACCAGTACACTTTGCCGTGGCTGGTAAAGCACAGGATGGTATCGTGGGAGTTGGCGACCAACAGTTTCTCAATGAAGTCTTCTTCCTTCATTGACGTGGACGCTTTACCACGACCGCCACGACGCTGGGCCTGATAATCTTCAATCGCCTGAGTCTTGGCGTAACCACCATGGGAAATGGTGACTACCAGATCTTCTTCATCAATCAGATCAGCAATGGTCAGGTCACGTTTGGAGCTGGTGATCTCGGTGAGACGCTTGTCGCCATATTCTTCAACAATGGCCTGCAACTCTTCGCGAATAACCTGCAGCAAACGATCAGGATCCGCCAGAATCTCCAGAAGACCGGCAATCTTCTCAATGATTTCGCGATATTCGTTCTGAAGTTTTTCAGTTTCCAGACCAGTCAAACGGTGCAGACGCAAGTCCAGAATGGCCTGAGCCTGATCCGGCGACAGATGATAAAGCCCGTTACGCAGACCGTAGATTTCCGGCAGATCATCTGGACGACAGGCATCTTTGCCCGCTTTCTCCAGCATCGCCATAACGCCTTCTGACCCCCAGCCCTGGGCCATCAGTTTTTCTTTGGCTTCAGCGGACGATGGCGACTGCTTGATCAGCTCTATAATTTCGTCAATATTGGCCAGCGCAACCGACAGGCCTTCCAGGATATGACCCCGTTCTCTTGCTTTACGCAGCTCATAAATAGTTCTGCGCGTCACTACTTCGCGACGGTGACGGACGAAAGCGTCGAGCATTTCCTTCAAGTTCAGTATCCGGGGCTCGCCATCAATCAGCGCAACCATGTTAATACCGAATACTGTCTGCAACTGGGTGTGAGCAAACATGTTGTTGATGATCACCTCCGGGTTTTCACCCCGACGCAACTCAATCACAACCCGGATGCCTTCTTTGTTGGACTCATCCCGCAGCTCGGTGATGCCTTCCAGACGCTTCTCTTTCACCAGCTCGGCAATCTTTTCGATCAGCCTCGCCTTGTTGAGCTGGTAAGGCAGCTCGGTGATGATGACGGCGTCTTTCCCCGTCTTGTTGTCATGCTCGATTTCATGACGGGCGCGGATATAAATGCGGCCTCGACCGGTACGGTAGGCTTCAACGATACCCGCACGACCATTGATGATGCCTTCGGTAGGAAAGTCCGGGCCGGGAATGTATTCCATCAGCTCGTCGACCGTCATATCCGGGTTGTCAATCAGCGCCAGGCAACCGTTGACGACTTCTGTCAGGTTGTGAGGCGGGATGTTGGTCGCCATACCCACCGCAATACCGGAGGAACCATTAACCAGCAGGTTAGGCACCCGGGTCGGCATCACTTCTGGAATCTGCTCGGTGCCGTCGTAGTTGGGCACAAAGTCGACGGTTTCCTTGTCCAGGTCGGCCAGCAACGAGTGGGCGATCTTCTTCATCCGGATTTCGGTATAACGCATGGCCGCAGCGTTATCACCGTCGATGGAACCGAAGTTACCCTGGCCATCCACCAGCGGATACCGCAATGAGAATGGCTGGGCCATACGCACGATGGTGTCGTATACCGCAGAGTCACCGTGGGGGTGATACTTACCGATCACGTCACCGACCACACGGGCAGATTTTTTATAGGTCTTATTCCAGTCGTTACTCAGTTCAGACATGGCGAACAGAACGCGGCGGTGCACCGGCTTGAGGCCGTCCCGAACGTCCGGAAGCGCCCGCCCGACGATGACGCTCATGGCGTAATCGAGGTAGGACTGTTTAAGTTCGTCTTCAATATTTACCGGCAGGATCTCTTTGGCTAATTCACCCATCGAGAAAGGTTCCTTTGCGTTTGCTGGAAGTCGTCGTTTTTATGGAGCAGATCAGGCCCGCTCTTGCCTGTAAGGGCGGGCCAAAGCAATGTCTGAACACCCCCTGTCAGCAGGTAAAAAGGGTTCCGACACAGCCTCTCGTACCGGCCATTAACAAGCGGACAATACTAACACATCCGAAGCCTGAAAGGGTGGCTTTGGGCTGGCAAACAATGACCGTAAATCAACCAAATACCACGGTCTTGTTTTCGTAGGTAATTACCCGATCCTCAATGTGCGCCCGCAACCCTCTGGCCAGCACGTTTTTCTCTACGTCCTTGCCCAGACGAACCATATCTTCAATGGAATCACTGTGGTTCACCCGAATGACGTCCTGCTCGATAATCGGGCCCTCGTCCAGATCCTGGGTGACGTAGTGACAGGTTGCTCCAATCAGCTTTACACCCCGGCTGTAAGCCTGGTGGTATGGGCGAGCACCGGCAAAGGACGGCAGGAAACTGTGATGGATATTAATCACCCGTCCGGCGTAACGCTTACACAATTCCGGCGGCAATATCTGCATATAACGGGCGAGAACAATCACATCGGCCTGGTAACCGTCGATCAGGTGACTGATTTTCGCAAAACCCTCTTCCCGGTTTTCTTTCATCACCGGAATATGGTGGTAGGGGATATCGTGCCAGTCGACCATCCGGCGAAGATCATCATGGTTGGAAATAACCGCGACAATTTCGGTGTTCAGATCCTTGCTGTGCCAGCGGTGCAAAAGATCTGCCAGGCAATGGGACTCTTTGCTGCACATCAGCACCACACGCTTGGGCTTGGCGGAGTCTGCCACGTGCCAGCGCATGTCAAATTCCCGGGCGATGGGTTCGAAGGCGGCACGAAACTGGTCAAGCCCGAAGGGTATCGAGTTGGCCTTGATCTCGTGCCGCATGAAAAACCAGCCAGCCTGAGTGTCCGAATGGTGACTCGCCTCGGTGATCCAGCCGTTGTAGGTGGACAGGAAATTACTCACCTTAGCGACAATTCCGACCCTGTCCGGGCAAGAAATCACAAGACGATAGGTATGCTCCATGAAAGCCTTTCCTTAACTAAAATCCGGCAAAGCAGATGCGCTGGGGAACCACTGCCGGACCGTGTGGCAGGTTAACGGTACGCACCCCTTAAAATGACCGGCTATGATAGCCTATATAAATGCCAGAAACGAGGAACGGAGACATGGACAGACCACACCGGCAGACACTTAAAACGGGCCTCAGGAGGCACCCAGGTCTCTGGCAAACCATCACTTTATTCCTCTTCGTGCTGGTAGCTACGCCCACCTTCAGCCAGGCCATTCTGGAAGGAGAGCGGTTCCACCCCGTCACAGCCCGGAACGGCATGGTGGCTACCAGCCATACTCTGGCCACCGATGTTGCCCTGGAAGTATTAAAGCAAGGCGGCAATGCCGTGGATGCCGCCGTCACGGCCGGGTTTGCCCTGGCCGTGACCCAACCCCGCTCCGGTAACATCGGCGGTGGCGGCTTCATGTTGATTTCCAAGGGCGACGGATCGGAACCGGAGGCCATCGACTATCGAGAAAAGGCGCCTGCGGCGGCATCAGAAACCATGTTCCAGGACGAGTCCGGCGACGTGGTACAAAACCGGAGCCGGTTCACCCATCTCGCCGCTGGCGTACCGGGCACGGTTGCCGGTCTGGCCCTGGCCCTGGAGCGCCACGGCACACTCTCTCTGGCGCAGGCTCTGGCGCCGGCCATCAAACTGGCACAAGAGGGGTTTATTGTACCGCAACGGTTTACCGAGGGGCTGGAGCAGGTGCGGGATCGGTTGCAGCGCTGGCCAGCCACACTCGCGACCTTTTATAAGCCTGACGGGAGTGCCTGGCAGCCCGGCGAGCGCTTCCGCCAGCCGGAACTGGCCGCGACCCTACAGCGTGTTGCCGATCAAGGTGTGAAAGGTTTCTACCAAGGCAAGACTGCCGACCTGATTGCCGACGAGATGAACCGTAACGGCGGTCTGATCACCCTGCAGGACCTGAAAGACTATACGCCCGTTGTGCGGGAGCCGGTCCACGGCAACTACCGGGGCTACGATATTTATTCCATGTCGCCTCCGTCTTCCGGCGGCACCCACATCATCCAGATACTGAACATTCTGGAAGGCTTTCCGATTCGTCAGTCCGGCCATAATTCCGCGAAAACGATCCATCTCATGGCCGAAGCGATGAAGCTGGCATATGCAGACCGCTCGAAATACCTGGGCGATACCGATTACGTAACGGTGCCCCTGGAAGGCCTGACCAACAAAACCTATGCCGAACAACTGCGCAAAACCATCAACCCGGACAGGGCCCGCCCCGCGAGCGAGATCAACGCTGGCCAGCCAGCAGCCTACGAAAGCCCGGAAACCACCCACTTCTCGGTTGTAGACCAATGGGGCAATGCGGTTTCCAACACCTACACCATTAATTTCAGTTACGGCTCCGGCATTACCGTGAAAGACGCGGGCTTTCTGCTCAACAACGAGATGGACGATTTCAGCGCCAAGCCGGGTGTGCCCAATGCCTATGGGCTGATCGGCGGCGAGGCGAACAAGGTGGAACCGAGCAAACGCATGCTCAGCTCCATGTCGCCCACCATCGTCCGCAAGGATGATAGCAACTTCCTGGTGACTGGCAGCCCGGGAGGCTCACGGATTATCACGACGACCTTGCAGATAATCATGAACGTGATTGACCATGAGATGAACATCCAGACTGCCGTCGCAGCACCTCGCATTCACCATCAGTGGTTGCCGGACGAGTTGCGTATCGAGCAGGGTATCAGCCCGGACACCATCCGCTTGCTGGAAGGCCGGGGCCACACAGTGGTAACTTCGTCATCGATGGGCGCAATTCAGAGTATTATGATCGGGGAAGACGGCACACGGTACGGTGGCATGGACCCAAGACGCAGTACATCGTCCGCCCAAGGCCACTGATGGCGTTACCTGATCTCAATGTACGGTAACCACGGCACCTGAGCCTTACTGCATGGCTTGGTAGGCTTGGTCTGTGCGGGACGCCATGATGAAATCGTTCTTATGCAACCCACCGATTTTATGGGTCCACCAGTTCACCGTCACCTTGCCGTATTCCACCAGAATAGCCGGATGATGATCCTCCGATTCCGCCAGCTCCCCCACCTTGTTAGCAAACGCCAGAGCCTCGGCAAAGTTTTTGAGCTTGAATAGCCGTTCCAGCTGCTCTTCACCGTTACGCTCGACCAGCGTCCATGACGAGACCTGCTGAAGCAGTTCGTTCTGCTCTGCCGGTGAGAGCTTCGGGGCACCGGAACGGCACGCTTCGCAGGATTGCTCTGTCAAGTTACTCATATCAAACCTCCTGTGTGATCAACAGTTACCAGCCTGAACTCCCCCATGACTGGAATCAAGCCCGCGCCTTGGAGCTGGGCTACACGGCACTGGCGATAACCGGAAGGGGCTTTCGAAAGCCATCGGGCTAATATCATCCCAACAGCTTGATCATCACACCCGCAGCAACCGCAGAGCCGATAACACCGGCCACGTTTGGCCCCATGGCATGCATCAGCAGGAAGTTCTGGGGGTTGGCCTCCAGACCTACCTTGTTGGATACCCTCGCCGCCATTGGTACCGCCGAGACACCAGCCGAACCAATCAAGGGATTGATGGCTTCTTTAGTGAGGGCATTCAATAGCTTGGCCATCAGGACACCACACGCAGTACCCACACAGAACGCAGCCATACCCAGGAGCAGAATGCCAAGCGTTTGCATATCCAGGAACTTGTCAGCCCCTAATTTGGAACCAACCGATAGCCCCAGGAAGATGGTGACGATATTGATCAATGCGTTTTGAGAGGTGTCGCTCAGACGTTCAACCACACCGCACTCACGCATCAGGCTACCAAAGCAGAACATGCCCAGCAGCGGCGCCGCATCCGGCAGAAACAAGACAACCGCGATAAGCATCACCAGCGGAAAGACAATTTTCTCTTTCTTGCTGACCGGGCGAAGCTGGGACATCTTGATGGCCCGCTCTTTCTTGGTCGTCAACGCCTTCATGATCGGTGGCTGAATCATCGGTACCAGCGCCATGTAGGAATAAGCCGCAACCGCAATCGCACCCAGCAGGTGTGGCGCCAGAAGACTGGACACATAGATTGATGTCGGACCATCCGCGCCACCGATAATACCGATAGCGGCGGCTTCCAGAATGGTAAAGTCCATGACACCCGTCATGTCCAGCAAGGCTGCGCCAATGACGGTGCCAAAAATACCAAACTGAGCGGCTGCGCCCAGCAACAACGTCTTGGGGTTTGCCAGCAACGGACCGAAATCCGTCATCGCACCTACCCCCATGAAGATGACCAGCGGCGCAACGCCGCTTGCAATAGACACCGTGTAGAAATTGTACAACATGCCGTTGGTGTACCCCATCGTCTGGGCAACCACATTGACCTGCTGGACCACATCATAACCGGCCGCCTTATAAGCCTGCTTGAACGCATCCATCACTTCCGGCGTCACCGCCTGGCCTACCTGATAGGGAACATCCATCACACTGGCAAGAGCCGCCAGCACTTCCGGTCTGGCAATATGCATCGCATTTTCTGCCGCCGAAAGCGCAAGACCCGCTTCCGGAATATTCGCCAGAATGCCACCAAAACCAATCGGGATCAGCAGCAATGGCTCAAACCCCTTGCGAATAGCAAGGAAGAGTAGCATCAGGCCGACACAGATCATAAAGAACTGGCCGCCCGAGAGATTGAACAGGCCACTGCCCGTCCACAACGTCATTAACTTATCCATGGAATGCCGGCCCTTATGCGATTGTCAGCATTTCATCATCAACAGCGACGGCATCACCGACCTTGATGAAGATTTCGCCGACTGTGCCGGCTTTCGGTGCACGAATCTCGGTCTCCATTTTCATGGCCTCGAGAATAATCAGCACATCACCCTCTTCAACGGGATCACCCGGTGAAACTAGAATATTGAAGATATTGCCGCCCAGCGGTGCTGGAACGACTTCACCTTCACCCGCGGCTGGCGCTGGCGTCGACGAAGCCGACGCGCTTTCAGCTGCACCACCCTTGGGCTCAATCTGGCTGATTTCACCGCCCTCGTTTACTGCGACGACATAGTCTTTGTTGTCGACAGTAACGGTGTAGGTCTCAGGGCCAGCTTTCTTGGCCGCTGCATTGGCAGTAGTGGCATCTTCTGCTGTCGGAACCGGCTCAAATGCGTCCGGATTGCCCCGGTTTTCCAGGAATTTCAGGCCAATCTGCGGGAACAATGCATAAGTCAGCACATCGTCCACTTGCTCATTCGCAAGCTTGATGCCCTTCTCTTTCGCCAGTTTCGTGAGCTCGTCTGTCAACTTGTCCATTTCCGGCTTGATTAGATCAGCCGGGCGACAGGTGATGGCCTCTTTGCCATCAAGCACACGGTCCTGCAACTCTTTGTTGAAAGGCGCCGGAGCTGAGCCGTATTCACCTTTCAGAATCGCAGCGGTTTCCTTGGAGATTGACTTGTAGCGCTCACCCGTCAACACATTCAGCACAGCCTGGGTGCCCACAATCTGGGAGGTCGGAGTCACCAGCGGAATAAAGCCAAGATCTTCCCGAACCTTCGGAATTTCTGCCAGTACTTCGTCAAACTTGTCGCCGGCATTCTGCTCGCGCAGCTGGCTTTCCATATTGGTCAGCATGCCACCCGGAACTTGGGCGATCAAAATACGCGAATCCACCCCTTTCAGGCTGCCTTCGAATTTCGCGTACTTCTTGCGCACTTCACGAAAATAACCGGCAATCTCTTCCAGCAGGTTGAGATCAAGCCCGGTATCCCGATCCGTTCCTTCCAGAATGGCAACCACCGCTTCCGTGGGTGAATGACCATAGGTCATACTCATGGAAGAAATGGCTGTATCAACGTTATCAATGCCAGCTTCAGCCGCTTTCAACGCGGTCGCAGTAGACATGCCGGTGGTGGCATGACACTGCATATGAATAGGTACTTTGAGCTCTTTCTTCAGCCGCGTAACCAGATCAAAAGCCACATAGGGCTTCAGCAGACCAGCCATATCCTTGATGGCAATGGAGTCGGCGCCCATGGATTCAATTTCCTTGGCCAGTTCTACCCACATCTCAATAGTGTGAACCGAGCTGGTGGTGTAAGAAATCGTACCTTGTGCATGCTTGCCGGTCTTTCGAACCGCCTTGATGGCGGTATCGAGGTTGCGGGGATCGTTCATCGCATCAAAAATGCGGAACACATCTACGCCATTCTTAGCGGCGCGGTCCACAAAACGCTCGACAACATCGTCTGCATAATGGCGGTAGCCCAACAGGTTCTGTCCGCGTAGCAACATTTGCTGTGGCGTGTTTGGCATCGCTTTTTTCAACTGACGAATGCGATCCCAGGGATCTTCGCCCAAATAGCGGATGCAGGAGTCAAACGTCGCTCCGCCCCAGGATTCCAACGACCAGAAACCGACCTTGTCGAGTTTCTCGGCGATGGGCAACATATCGTCAAGGCGCATGCGGGTTGCCAGGATGGACTGGTGAGCGTCACGCAATATAACGTCCGTTATCCCCAGCGGCTTCTTTGTGTTTGTCATCGTGTCAGCCTTCTGTTAAAAGGTTCTAATTCGTGTGCCGGATCACTTCTTGTGGCGCGACCGGTATTGTGCAATCGCCTTTTTGATGGCTTCAGCCGTACCGGGGTCAACCGGTGAACGGGCTGGTTGTTTTGCACGTGATGAGCGTGCCGGGATCACCGGCTCCGGTGCTGAATACCGGATAATGATCTTTGACATGAGCAAAGTGGCAAACACAAGGACTATCAGGAATACAAAAACAAACCCCATGCCTGCGACCATCAGTTCGATGGCTTGTGACATCAGCTCATTCATAAATGGGCTACCTATAAAAGTTGTTCGATTCTCCCCGGCCTGAAATGCGAAACTCCGTCAGAATCGGGGGGCAAAATCCTGCGTAATTTACCGTTTTACCGATTTATGAGCAACCAAATCAAATAACAAAATGCACAGTTCAGGACATCGACTGTGCATTTTTATACACATCCCTAACCTCTTCCAAGTGTTCAACTACACCATCCGGACCCTGAATTTCCTTCCTTTTATCTTGCCAGCTTCCAGGCGTTTCAGCGCTTTCTGGGCAACGTCCCGATTTACCGCGACGTAACATTGAAACTCAAAAAGATCGATTTTACCTACCTCCGATCCAGCAAGTCCTGCCTCCCCGGTTAAAGCACCAAGCACATCCCCCGGGCGAACCTTGTCTTTGCGCCCGCCAGCGATACAAAGTGTTCGGCGTGCAGGCTCGACCGGGTGATCCGGTGTTGCCAGCAGCGCCGGGGTGTCGCCCCATGCAAGTGACTGTCCGGCAATGGTTTCAAGCCGCGACACTCGGTGCCCCTGAGAAGGTGTGCAGAATGTCACTGCGACCCCCTTCTCACCTGCCCGACCGGTCCGGCCAACGCGGTGAGTATGAATCTCAGAGTCACGAGCAGGCTCCACATTGACCACTAACGGCAATGATTTAATATCGAGGCCCCGGGCCGCCACATCCGTGGCAAGGAGTACGGCACAACTCTGGTTGGCAAACCGGGCCAGAACCGCGTCGCGATCTCTTTGATCCAGATCACCGTGCAACGCCAGCGCACTGAAACCTCGCCCGTTCAGAGCGGCTTCAATCTCGTCGCACTGCTGTTTGGTAGTGCAAAAAGCTATACAGGAGGCCGGCTGATACTCCGATAACAGTGCAGCCAGGGCATCGGTCTGCTGACCAGGCTGAATCTCGTAAAAACGCTCTGCGATATCCAGCGCAGGTTCTGAATCCGCCACGCGAACATCCACCGGGTCCACCTGAAAGGCTTCACTTAACGTCCGGATCGCATCGGGCCAGGTCGCTGAAAATAAAAGCGTCTGTTTTTGAGCCGGCGTTTGGGCAAGAATATCGTTGATGGATTCACTGAAGCCCATATCCAGCATTCGGTCCGCTTCGTCAAGCACCACGGTCGAAAGTTTATCCAGCGAGAGAGTGCCTTTACGCAGGTGATCCTGTATACGCCCGGGCGTGCCTACAACCAGGTGAGCCCCATGACTTAGCGAGCCAATCTGAGGACCAATGGCCACCCCGCCACATAATGTCAGGATTTTTACGTTATCCCTGGCCCGGGCGAGCTCTCGCAATGCCTTGGCGACCTGATCAGCCAGCTCCCGAGTGGGGCACAAAATCAGGCCCTGAACTGCAAAGTGCCGAATATTAAGCCGCTCGATAAGACCGATACCAAACGCAGCGGTCTTCCCGCTACCGGTTTTGGCCATGGCGATAATATCCCTGCCTGCGACGGCAGGTGGAATACTGGCTGCCTGAACCGGCGTGGGCGACGCGAAGCCCAGCCGGGTCAGGTTGACAAGCATGGCAGGCGAGAGCCCTAGTTGGTCAAAAGACGACATAAACAGCCCTGAACATTGATACGGTTGGCCCCGGAGGGCGTTATCTGTGCGTATACTAACCCATCAAAGCCACAGCGTCCGGCATAAACACGAGGAAGCATCTGATTATGGCATCACTGCAGGAACAATTAATGAAGGCAGGCCTGGCTGACGAGAAAAAGGCCAAAGCCCTGAAGAAAGAAAAGTACAAGCAGCGGAAACAACAGCCTAAAGGCACCACCGAAGTTAACGAGACCCAGCTTCGGGCCCAACAGGTCCAGGCTGAAAAGGCAGAACGCGACAGGCAGCTGAACCGGGAGCGTCAGCAGATCGCTGAGCGCAAAGCTGTGCAGGCACAGATTCGCCAGCTTGTGGAATCAAATCGGCTGGATTGCAAGTATGGCGAAACCGCCTATCAGTTTGTTCATGACAAAAAAATCAAAAAAATCTATGTGGATGACACTATGCTTGATCAGCTCTCACGGGGCCGTCTCGCCGTTATTTGCGTGAATGCTAACTATGAACTCGTGCCCGAAGGCGTGGCACGCAAGATTCAGGAACGTGATGAGTCCGCCGTGCTGGTCCTTCACGAGCGCAAAAAGGAGGATAATGCTGCTGACGACCCATACGCAGGGTACGAAATTCCTGATGATCTGATGTGGTAGCCCCTGCTCCGGTCGAACCTCTTCCGGTTCAAATCCTTTCGGACTCCGAAGTTTACAAACAAAAAACCCCGCACGGGGCGGGGTCTTTTGTTTGAATCTGGTGCGGCTGGGAGGATTCGAACCTCCGACCGCTCGGTTCGTAGCCGAGTACTCTATCCAGCTGAGCTACAGCCGCACAATGCTCTCTTGCCTCACCAAAATGAGGATGGCGGAGAGGGAGGGATTCGAACCCTCGATACGCGCAATGCGTATGGCTCCTTAGCAGGGAGCTGGTTTCAGCCACTCACCCACCTCTCCTTGAGAACGCGGCGTATAGTACCATAATTTTTCTGTTTTCATAGGGTTGACTCCGGATTTTTCTTACCACTTTCTATAGCTAGAAAAACTGAAGCCAAAAAAAACCGCCTGCGTGTTCTCAGACGGTTTCCAGACTTAACTGTTTCCGGGCTCAGGCCCCTCAGAGTCACTTTTCTCGCTCTGGATGCGCTGATAAATTTCTTCCCGGTGAACAGCCACCTCTTTAGGGGCGTTAACACCGATACGCACCTGGTTTCCCTTAACGCCCAAAACAGTTACGGTAACTTCATCACCAACCATCAGGGTTTCGCCGACACGACGAGTCAAAATCAACATTTTATATACTCCCTTATCAAAGCTACCTGTTCCGACTTTAGCGGTACGCCATACATTTATAGTGGGACCACGCACTGTACATTAAAACCAGAACAATCACTTATACCGACTGCTCTGACGTCTAGCACAGGGAATGGTTCCCTTTTTCAACAAGACCTGGACGAATCGACCTATGCTCCGTCGTTTCAGGCCTCGATCTGGGACTTGTGCAGTTCAAAGGCACTGTGGAGCGCCCGAACTGCCAGCTCAAGATACTTCTCGTCGATCACCACCGAAATCTTGATTTCCGAGGTGGAGATCATCCGGATATTGATACCTTCATCTGATAGCGCCTCGAACATCTTGGTG
>JBDNIR010000308.1:0-4123 GCA_041688195.1 Marinobacter sp. | reverse complement strand
ATTTTACTCCGATGGTTTACTCGACCGTGACACTCTTCGCCAGATTCCTCGGCTGATCAACGTCTGTGCCTTTGAGTACAGCCACATGGTAGGCCAATAACTGCAGCGGCACGGTGTACACAATAGGTGCGGTAATGGGATGAACCGCCGGAATCTGCATCACGTGAATGCCCTCCTCGGAGACCATCCTGGATTCACCATCAGCAAAGATGAACAGCTGGCCGCCCCGGGCGCGCACCTCCTGAAGGTTGGATTTGAGCTTCTCAAGCATGTCGTTGTTGGGTGCCACCGTAACAACCGGCATTTCGCTGTCCACCAGCGCCAGAGGGCCGTGCTTGAGCTCACCGGCGGGGTAGGCTTCGGCGTGAATGTAGGAGATTTCCTTCAGTTTCAACGCGCCTTCCAGGGCAACGGGGAACAAGCTACCACGACCCAAAAACAAGCTGTGATTCTTGTCAACAAAGGCGGCGCTGAGTTCGGCGATGGCATCATCTAACGCCAGCGCGGCCGCAACTTGCGAAGGTAGGGCGTGCAACGCCTCTACCAACTCGGCTTCCTTCTCTTCGGTGAGGCCATTGTGTTTTGCCAGCGCAATGGTAAACAGCAACAGCGCTGTAAGCTGGGTGGTAAAGGCTTTGGTGGAGGCCACGCCAATTTCCGGCCCCGCCTGGGTCATGATCACCAGGTCCGATTCCCGCACCAGAGAGCTGCTGGGCACGTTGCAAATCGCCATGGCGGCACGGAAACCAGCCTTTTTTGCTTGCCGCAAAGCAGCAAGCGTATCAGCCGTTTCACCGGACTGGGAAATACACAGGAACAGGGTATCCGGCTGGATGACGTGTTTGCGATAGCGGAATTCAGAGGCAACCTCGACCGAGCAGGGCACGCCTGCCAGCTCTTCAATCCAGTAACGCGCAACCAACCCTGCGTGATAGCTGGTACCGCACGCAATGATCTGGACGTGGCGTACGTTTTCCAGCAGTTTGCCGGCGTCGGTGCCAAGGGCTTGTTCCAGGACTTTGGTTTTGGTCATCCGGCCTTCGGTGGTGGCTTTGATCACCCGGGCCTGCTCGTAAATTTCCTTCAACATGAAATGGCGGTATTCGCCCTTGTCCGCAGAATCCAGGCTGTGTTCGAAACGGCTGATCGGCCTTTCCACCAAAGCGTTGTCCCGGTCCCAGATCTCGACTGAGTCCTTGCGGACATCCGCCATATCGCCTTCTTCCAGGAACATGAAACGGTCCGTCACCGGCAGTAGAGCAAGCTGATCGGAGGCAATAAAATTCTCGCCAATACCCACACCGATCACCAGCGGGCTACCCTCACGACATACCACGACGTGGTCCGGCTCATCCGCGTGCAATACCGCCAGGGCGTATGCGCCACGAAGTTTCCCGGTCGCTGCCTGGACGGCTTTAAAGAGGTTCCCGGTAAGACGGAATTGCTGCTCAATCAGATGGACAACCACTTCTGTGTCTGTCTGGGAGGTGAATTCAAAACCATCAGCCCGAAGACTGTCCCGTAACTCGATGTAGTTCTCGATAATACCATTGTGGACAATGGCCAGGCGTTGGCCCGACATATGGGGATGAGCGTTGGCCCGGGAAGGTTCGCCATGGGTCGCCCATCGGGTGTGGGCAATACCTGATACGCCGCGGCTCGGGGTGCTTGCCAGGGCCTCCGCCAGCGCGGCAACCTTGCCCACTTCGCGCACCCGGTTAATCTGACCATCACTGCCCAGCACCGCCATACCGGCGGAATCATAACCCCGGTACTCCAGCCGATGAAGGCCTTCCAGCAGAATACCCTGGACGTCCCGTTCCGATACTGCGCCTACGATCCCACACATGGGCCTGTCATCCTGTTAGCGTTAAATTCACGATTTCTTTTCGGGCCGAGCCCAATCTGCCAGGTTGCGCTGGCGCCCGCGAGCAACAGCCAGTTCCCGGGCATTGATATCACGGGTGATGGTTGAGCCTGCGCCGATGGTGGCACCCTCCGCCACCGTAACCGGAGCCACAAGGGCGGTATTGGAACCGACGAAGACGTCGTCGCCCAACACGGTCTCAAATTTGTTCACCCCATCATAGTTACAGGTGATGGTTCCTGCACCCACATTAACATTACGCCCGAGTATGGCATCGCCCACGTAACTGAGATGGTTGATCTTGCTGCCCTCGCCAATGACAGCCTTCTTGGTCTCGACGAAGTTACCCACCTTGGTGTCGGCAGCCAGCCGGGTGCCGGGACGGAGTCTGGCGAACGGTCCGACCTGGGCCGCGGCGCCGACGTCGGCGCCGTCAATTATTGAGTGAGCGTGGACAACAGCCCCAGCCGCAATACGGCTATCGCGGATGACACAGCCCGGGCCAATAGAGACGCCATCGGCCAGTTCCACATCACCTTCAAATACCACATTGATATCGATCAGAATATCATTTCCGATGGTGAGCTTGCCGCGCACGTCGACACGGGCCGGATCAGCCAGGGTAGCGCCCTCTGTCATCAGGCGGTCGGCTTCCTGACGCTGCACCCAGCGCTCCAGCTCGGCCAACTGCAGGCGGTTATTGACGCCCTGCACTTCGTAAGCGTTATCCGGCTGGCTGACTCGCACAGCCATGCCTTGGTCAACGGCCATGGCAATAATATCGGTCAGGTAGTACTCACCTTGGGCATTCCGGTTGGATAATTGCGGCAGCCAGCTCTTCAACCGCGCCGCAGACACGGCGAGGATGCCGGTATTTACCTCGCAAACCTGCCTCTGTTCGGCATTCGCGTCTTTCTGCTCAACGATCGCAGTAACCTTGCCTGCGCTATCGCGAAGTATCCGTCCATAGCCATCCGGATTGTCCAGTGTAACGGTCAGCAAACCCAGAGTGTCGTCATCGATACCGGTAATCAGTTGTTGCAAGGTTTCGGTACGAATCAGGGGCACATCGCCATACAGCACCAGCACCCGGGCATTGTCCGGCAGATTTGGCAACACCTGAGCCACCGCATGGCCGGTGCCCAGTTGCTGCTCCTGCAATACCCATTGCAGGTCATCACCCAGGGTTTCAGCTCTGACCCGGTCGGCGCCGTGGCCAATCACACTGTGAATATGCTCAGCGCCGAGCCTGCGAGCCGTGCCTATAACGTGGTGGAGCATGGGCAAACCAGCAATTTTGTGCAGCACTTTCGGCAGCGCCGATTTCATTCGGGAGCCCTGGCCCGCGGCCAGAATTACAACATGAAGAGGGGGCATATCGGTGTCGTGCTCCTGGTCGGTAAATAAAAAAGCCGCATCTCCAACCTGTAGCGTTCCCCGTTCATATCAGGATGTCGAACATACGAACCATGTCAGACATTCTGCATTCAGGACGCTATCCGGTTTCAGATACGGCTTTCCAGCAGGCAAAAGCGCGGCGTTCGTTATTAGCGAAGGTTATTTCGCAGCTTCTGAAGCGTACGCAGTTGAGCAGCGGCTTCAGCGAGTTCGGCTGCTGCCCGGGAGTATTCAAACTCACCGGTTTTGTTCGCCAGTGCTTTTTCAGCCTCACGCTGGGCGTCTACAGCCGCCGCTTCGTCCAGATCTTTTGCTCGAACCGCCGTATCCGCCAACAGCGTGACTAATGACGGCTGAACTTCAAGATAACCACCAGAGACGTAGAGGATCACTTCCTCGCCGCCCTGTTTGATTATCCGAACCGGGCCCGGTTTGAGCGCCGTAAGCAGAGGGATGTGGCCCGGTGCGATACCCAGCTCACCCTCTGACCCGGTGGCGATCAGCAGTTCGACCAGCCCGGAGTAGATTTTCTCTTCAGCACTCACGACGTCACAATGCACGGTTATACCCATTTAATTCGCCTCTTTGATCGGTCGGGAAACAAACGCCGTTTACTTGGCTTTCATTTCCTTCGCTTTCTCAACAGCCTCTTCAATGGTACCAACCATGTAGAACGCCTGTTCAGGCATGTCATCATAGTCACCGTTCAAAATGCCATTGAAGCTACTGATGGTTTCTTTAAGAGACACATATTTACCAGGCGAGCCCGTGAATACTTCCGCCACGTGGAACGGCTGGGACAAAAAACGTTCAATCTTACGAGCACGGGATACGGTCAGTTTATCTTCTTCTGACAGT
>JBDNIR010000307.1:0-19125 GCA_041688195.1 Marinobacter sp. | reverse complement strand
TGCACGAACTCGGCCCAGTCGAACTGTTGCTCGCCGACCTGGACCTGGTTATTCGCAAATTCCACCGCGTCCGCGTTTACACCGTATGTTTCCACGGCAAAGTCCACCAGCCGCTGTTTTATTTTTTCACAGGCGTCGAGTGCCGCCATGCCGTTCAGGTCGGTACCGGACGAGGCGGCGGTGGGCGAGGTGTTGGGAACTTTGTCGGTGCGCGTTGCGGAGACTTTTACTCGCTCAAGGTCCACCTGGAATGCCGCTGCGACTACCTGGGCTACTTTGATGTAAAGACCCTGGCCCATCTCGGTGCCGCCGTGGTTGAGGTGAATGCTGCCATCGGTGTAAACGTGCACAAGGGCGCCGGCCTGGTTCAGGTGTTTGGCGGTGAACGAAATCCCGAACTTGACCGGCGTCAGGGATAGGCCACGCTTGATGACCGCATTCTGGCGGTTGAACGCGGTGATTTCCTCACGACGCTGGCGATAATCGGAGCTGGTTTCAAGCTGCTCGATGAGCTCCGGTAACACGTGTTGTTCAATGGTCTGGCCATAATGAGTCACCTCACGGCCGGGGCCATAAAGGTTGCGTTTGCGAATATCCAGCGGGTCCTGCCCGAGATGCCGCGCAATGTCATCCATGGCCCGCTCGATGATCATCATGCCCTGGGGACCGCCGAAGCCGCGAAAAGCGGTGTTGGATACCGTATGGGTTTTGCAGCGATGCCCGACCACGCGGGCCTCGCCCAGGCTGTAGCTGTTGTCGGCGTGGAACATCGCGCGGTCAACGATGGCGTCGGACAGGTCCGGCGAAAAGCCACAGCGGCCGGCTACCATCAGGTCGGCGCCTTGCAGAATACCGTCGTCATCAAAACCGATATCGTAAGTGTTGTAGAAATCGTGACGCTTGCCGGTCTGGACCATGTCATCCAGTCGCGCCATGCGATACTTGACCGCGCGACCGGTATGCCGGGCCAGTAGCGCGGAGATGCAGGCCAGAGGCGCCGCCTGGGTTTCCTTGCCGCCAAAACCACCCCCCATACGGCGCACTTCCACCTGGATTTCATGGATCGGCAGGTTGAGCACTTCCGCGACCAGTTTCTGGATTTCCGAGGGATGCTGGCTTGATGTGTGTACGAAAACACCCGCGTCTTCAGTCGGCTCGACCAGGCAGGCCTGGCCTTCCAGGTAGAAGTGCTCCTGGCCACCCACATGCATTTGCGCTTGTAGCCTATGGGGTGCGTCTGCCAGCGCCGCTTCTGGATCTCCACGCTGCTGGGTATGATCGGGGCGAACAAACAGCTGTTTCTCCAGGGCCGCTTCAACGGTGAGTACCGCTTCCAGGCGCTCATAACTGACTTTGGCCAAGCGCGCCGCCTGGCGTGCTGCCCGGTGCGTGGTGGCGGCAACCGCGAATAGGGGTTGGCCAACGTACTCGACCAGATCGGACGTCAGAACCGGGTCACCTGGAAACACGGGGCCGATGTCGGTGTGGCCGGGAACATCGTCAACCGTGAGGACGGCGACGACGCCCGGATAAGCTCTCACCGCGCTTAGATCCATTGCCGTGATGCGGGCGTGGGCCTCGGTACTCTGGCCCACCGCCGCATGCAGTAGCCCTTCGGGTTCGGGGATGTCGTCAATATAGCGGGCCTGGCCACGGACGTGTTTCCAGGCGCTGTCGTGGAACGCCTGGGTCCCGGCCAGTCCACGGGCGGTTTCCGGAGTTCGTGGAATATTTGAGGGCAGTTTACGCATAGTCGGTCACCATCAGTGGCTGGCGGATTTCAGAAGGACTTTGGGAGGTTTCCAGCAGGGCACGGCGTAACAGGTTGCCGGCGACCTGCAGGCGATAGGCGGCGGAGCCCCGTACATCGGTCATGGGCTGGAATTCGGCTTCCAGGGCGGCAATCGCCGCACTGACCGAGGTGCTATTCCAGTGCTGGCCGCGCAGTGCGGTTTCGGTTCCCAGGGCGCGTTTGGGCGTTGCGGCCATGCCACCAAAGGCAATACGGCAATCCACAATGTGCTCGTCGTCGCGCTTGAGCCAGAAAGCGCCCAATACGGCGGAGATGTCATCGTCCATGCGTTTGGAAATTTTGTAGATGAGCAACTGCTCGTCTGCCGCCGAAGCAGGAATCCAGACTCCACGGATAAATTCATTCGCGCGCAGGTCAGTCTGCTTGTAGCCATGGAAAAACGTTTCCAGCGACATACGCCGAACGCCGTCTGTGCTGTCCAGCTCCAGTTCCGCCCCCAGGGCGATCAGGGCCGGAGGCATGTCGCCGATGGGAGAGGCGTTGCCAACGTTACCGCCAATGGTGCCGACATTGCGGATCTGACGCGACCCGAGTCGCTCCAGCATTGGCCCAAAGTGAGGCCAACGTTCGGCCAGCTTATGGAACAGGGCTCGATAGGTCACTGCGGCGCCCAGGTAAATGCCGTCATCGTCTTCGTGTATTGCCTGGAGCTCTTCGACGCCGCCGAGGGCGATCAGGTGCGGGAGGTCTTTCAGCTGCTGGGTAATTTCCAGGGCCAGATCGGTACCGCCGGCAAGCAATCTTGCCTCCGGAAATTGCGCACGCAGTTCACGCAGGGCGGCGAGTGTGGTCGGGGCGTTGTAGCGGTATCCCTGGTGACTCCGGAGGTTGGCTTCGCTTTTCTGGATTTTCAGCAGGTCGGCGATCATGTCCGGCGATTGCAGCCAGGCCGGGCCACTGAGTCCCGGTGCGGCGTTGGCCGAATCGGCGACAATCGGACCACTGAGGGCGGCGCCCCGGTTGAGGACGGTGCCGCCTGAGTTGCCTTCCCAGGTCTGGACACAGGCCTTACGTCCGGCGTCGATAATCGGCCGGTATCCGGTGCAGCGGCACAGGTTTCCCGACAGGGATTCAAGCAGGGCCTCATCGTCAGGCGCTGAGCCGGTAGCCGCGCTTTCCGTGTGCAGGGCGAACAGCGACATGATGATCCCGGGGGTGCAGAATCCGCATTGGGCGCCATGGCATTCGACCATTTCCTTCTGTACCGGGTGGGCGGGTTCGTCCCGCAGTGCATCGACGGTTATCAGATGTTTGCCATGCAGGCTTCCGACCAGGGCGATACAACTGTTGACGCTGTCGTAACGGAGCTGGCCGGACTGGGCTGCGTCTGGAGAGCCGATGGTGACGGTACAGGCACCGCAATCGCCGGAGGCACAACCTTCCTTGGTGCCCGTTAGCCGCTTTTCGGTACGCAGCCAGTCTAAAACGCTCATATTCGGGTCGGCTTCGGTCAACTTTTGATGTTTACCGTTCAGATAGAATGTGATCACAGATTTTCCCCGCTGTTTTAAACTCGCGCTGCTCAAACTCTGGCATCAGCTCGTCTTTGTTAACGCTACGATCGCTTAAGTCCGACAGCCTTCTAGTCAATTCCCACAATTGCACAGGCCATTCCGCCTCACGGATGCCAGATGTCTCTTGAGCCCAATTTCTGTTTTACATTTTCCTGACCATTTAGTCCAGGTTTTTATGGCGATGATAGAGTTTTAACTGAAAAGCGATAACGGAGGGAGTCTATGGAAAAGAACGTGACGTGGATGACGTACAGGACACATTAGAAAACGGTAGGACGAAGGTACTGAGTATCCTCGCCAGCGCTCTGGTATCAATCTGGTTTTGATTACGGAGGAGAGTTCGGCTATTGTCGGTTCGTTGACTCCCTCATCTACTATTAGCCTGTACCCAATGACCAACCAGATTAAATCCGAAGACGGCCAGGCCGGTCGCCCGTCTTCACCGAGCACACTCCAAACAAAGCGTACCGGACGAATTCGCGAGCGTAACCGGGAACGGATTCTTGCCGCTGCAGAAGAGAAGTTTTCGTTGCATGGATTTCGCGGAACGACTGTCCAGAGCATTGCCGAACGGGCGGATTTGCCGAAGTCCAACGTGCTCTATTATTTCAGCAATAAGAAGCTCATTTATTACGCCCTGTTCGGCGACATCATGGGGCGCTGGAATGCGGCGCTTTCCGAAATAAAACCGGAAGACGACCCGGCGCTGGCCTTAGCCAGTTTTATCCGCACCAAGGTAGAAATGTCCCGTACCCATCCCCTGACATCGCGTCTGTTCGCGATGGAAATCATCCAGGGTGCACCGCTTCTCAAGGATTATCTGTGCACCGGTATGCGCGAGTGGGTAAGGGGGCGCTCTGAGGTGATCCAGCAATGGATAGACGCGGGTCGCATGGCGCCAGTTGATCCCGTACAGCTCATCTTGCTGATCTGGTCATCAACGCAGCACTACGCCGATTTTCAGGCCCAGATCCTCATAATTGAGGACAAGGAGACGTATGTGCAAAAAGATTTCGACCATGCCGCAGATTTTCTGACGACCGTGATTCTGCGTGGCTGCGGTCTGGAATTACCGCAAGGCAGCAATGGGGCTGCTGCACTCGACCCGGAGCGAGCTGAGGCATTCTGACCTGCTTTGCCGCCGTTGTGTACGAATGTTCTGTCGAATTGGAATTTGCTGACTTAGTGGTCAAGTTTTTATTGACCCCCAAGTAAACTCTGTTTAAATTTCTCGCTTGTACTCGGCGCCCAAATCGCCGTGACAAATCAGATTTTCAATGAGAGTGACCATGACCCAACGCAAAGCCTACCGTGCCGCCATCCTCCACTGTACCGATGATCCGCGTGAGGTGGGCGTCGATGCGTCCCATCAATATTTCGAAGACGGCCTGTTGGTTGTTGGGGATGGTGTGGTTGTTGAACTCGGCGACGCCGAACGCCTGTTGCCGTCATTGCACAAAGACGTGGAGGTGGCCTCCTATCCGGACGCGCTGATAACCCCCGGCTTTATTGATACTCATATCCATTTGCCGCAGGTTGGTATCATTGGCTCCTATGGTGCGCAATTGCTCGACTGGCTGGAAACATACACATTTCCCGGCGAAGCCCGGTTCGTCGACCCTGATTACGCTAGTGCTCAGGCTGAGCTGTTTCTCGGTGAGTTACTGCGCAACGGCACCACCACTGCGTTGGTCTTTGGCACCGTGCACAAGCAGTCGGTGGAGGCGTTCTTTGCGCGGGCGGCAACTCTCAACCTGCGGATGATCGCCGGCAAGGTGCTGATGGACCGGAATGCTCCGGCTTGCCTGACCGACACCCCGGAGTCGGGCTATTTGGACAGCAAGGAATTAATCGAGCGCTGGCACGGCAAAGGCCGCCTGCACTACGCGGTCACTCCACGCTTTGCGCCGACGAGTACTCCGGAGCAATTGGCCCTGGCTGGCAGATTGTTCAAGGAATACCCCGACCTCTACATGCACACCCACATTTCCGAGAGTCTGCAGGAAATCGAATGGGTAAAGGAACTCTTCCCCGACCAGAATGGCTACCTGGATGTATACGATCACCACGGCCTGATTGGCGCCCGTTCGGTGTTCGCACATGGTGTCCATCTGCGGAATGACGAGTGTCAGCGCCTCGCCGAGACCGGCTCGGCGGTTGCCTTCTGCCCAACCTCCAACCTTTTTCTTGGCAGCGGTCTGCTTGATCTGGCCAGGCTCGAAGAGCATGGCGTCCGGGTGGGTCTGGGCACCGATGTCGGGGCTGGTACCAGCTTTTCACAGCTACAAAGTCTCAACGAGGCATACAAGGTGTTACAGCTTCAGGGTCAGAAGCTCGATCCATTCAAGGCTCTGTATCTCGCCACCCTCGGCGGCGCTCGCTCGCTGTATCTGAATGACAAGATCGGCAACCTGCAGCCAGGCAAAGAGGCCGACTTCGTCGTGCTCGACTACCATGCCACCCCTTTGCTCCGCTACCGCCTGAGTCAGGCAAAAACCCTGCGGGAACGCCTCTTCGCCCTGATCATACTGGGTGACGACCGAGTAGTAATCGAAACGTTTAGTGCTGGGGTGTCGGTACACCAACGGTGAAGTGACGGGCTGGCAAAATGCTTTGCTGTGCTGTCTGCAAGGCTATGCGCTTTCAGCACGTTCTTCTGTTTGTTCCCTGTATACAATCCAAAAATGGAAGTATCCATTTTTACTCCCGTATCGCGGGCGTACAACCCATTTTTTCCAACATTGTACATCTTTATTGAATAATTCTGTTGCAATTTTTGTATACAATAGCATAATCGAAATAGGCTTTCCTGATCTTACGGTCAACTGCTCGTTAGAGGGGTGAGCTCGCCATCTTCCTCAAGAGGCTATTGGCACTCTGGATGATCGAAAATAATAATGAAGAGGAGCACCTTATGGAAACCGCCAAGCAAGAGCAGCATTCGCCCCAGCAGTCAGAAAATACAGGTTTGCTCGATCGGGTCTTCAAGCTCAAAGAGCACCGCACCAGCGTCAAGACGGAATTGGTCGCAGGTTTAACAACCTTCTTTACCATGGCCTACATCATCTTCGTTAACCCCAATATCATGGCCATTGCGGGCATCGATCACGGAGCCGCGTTCGTCGCGACCTGTATCGGTGCGGCATTCGGTTGCCTGCTCATGGGCTTTTACGCCAATTGGCCGGTGGGTCTGGCCCCGGGCATGGGGCTCAATGCCTTTTTCACTTTTACGGTCGTTGGTGAAATGGGCTACGCCTGGGAGGTTGCCCTCGGGGCAGTTTTCATCTCCGGGATTCTGTTCATGATTATGAGCCTGACGCGCATCCGGGAATGGTTGCTCGACAGCATCCCTATGAGTCTTCGCTTTGCCATGGGTGCCGGGGTGGGGCTGTTTCTCGGGCTGATCGGTTTGAAATCTGCGGGGATCATCGTCGCCAGCCCGGCGACATTAGTCACCTTGGGCTCGCTTGGTGAGCCTTCGGCACTGTTGGCGGCCTTTTGCTTCTTACTGATTGCGGTACTCAGCCATCGTAAAGTGTTCGGTGCGATCCTGATCGGCATGCTTGCGGTCACGGCGATTGGTTGGGCTTTAGGGCTGGTGACGTATTCGGGGTTGGTCTCAATGCCACCAAGCCTTGCACCTACCTGGTTGGCGCTGGATATTGTCGGAGCGCTTAACGTGGCGATGATCAGTGTCATCCTGGCATTTCTTTTCGTGAACCTATTCGACACTGCTGGCACTCTGATGGGCGTAGCGCACCGTGCCCATCTGGTAGATGAAGACGGCAAGATCAAGAACCTGTCCCTAGCTCTAAAGGCTGACAGTACGTCCAGTGTCGCGGGTGCGCTTGTCGGCTGCACACCGGTGACCAGCTATGTGGAAAGCGCCTCGGGTGTTGTCGCAGGCGGTCGCACCGGTCTTACGGCGGTGACGGTCGGCGTCCTGTTTCTTGTGGCGTTGTTCTTCGCACCGCTAGCGGGCATGGTCCCCGCCTATGCCACTGCGGGTGCGCTGATCTATGTGGCGATGCTGATGATGAGTGGTCTCGTGCATATCGATTGGGAAGACCTTACCGATACGATCCCGGCGATCATCATGGTGGTGATGATCCCGCTAACCTTCTCCATCGCAGACGGCATCGCCCTGGGCTTTCTGACATACGCAGTGCTGAAGCTGCTGACCGGTCAGCACGAGAAGGTATCGATCAGCCTCTATGTGATCTGCGTCGCCTCCATTGCCTATTTCGCTTTTCTGTGACACCCAAGCCGCCGCCGTGCGGCCTTTTCAGCGCGGCATAACGTTGCGCCAGTTCCACTCAAACAAACACAAAAAATGAGGATACTCATGATGTTAATTCAAAAAAGCCTGATTGCTATCGGTGTTGCTGTGGCGTTCGCCCCGACAGCCCATGCCGAGAAGTTCTTCGGCGGGTCGAGTGTGACCATCCTGCACAGCAACCAGTACGAGGGCGTTGAATTCGACGCCGGCGGTAACGGTGGCAGGGAGTTTGAAGCCACCTTCTTCACCTTCGAGAACGCCACCGCTCACAGCTGGGGCAGCACCTTCTTCTTCCTCGACCGGGACCAGGGCCAGGGCAATGAAGAGGGAGCCGATAACCTCTATGGCGAATTCGCCCCTAACCTGAGCGGCAGCTGGCTGACGGGATCTGATTTGAGCTTCGGGCCGGTCAAGGACGTGTTCCTGGCCGCCCAGTACGAGTTTGGTGACGCTGACGGTAGGCCGCTCAACAACTACATGGGTGGTTTCGGTCTCGCGTGGGATGTGCCAGGCTTCCTTTACTTCAACACCTCGTTCAACTACGTGGACAACGAGCAGACCAGCGACGACCTCCAGTTGACGGCCACCTGGGGTGCGCCTTTCAACGTGGGCTCAGCCCTCTTCCTGATCGACGGCTATATCGACTGGTCCACCGCCGAGTCTGATCATGAGTCCGAATTCCAGTTCGTGCCGCAGATCAAGCTGGACGTGAGCAACTTCTGGGGTGAACCGGGCGTCCTGTACGCCGGTGTGGAGTACCAGTACTGGAACAACAAGTTTGGTCTGGGCGACAACCTCATTGATACCCAGAGCTCTGTCAGCGCCTTGGTAAAATACCACTTCTGATCGTTCCGGGAGTCGGACATTTTCAAACAACCGACTCCCGTCAATATCCGACTCCCGATTGTGTAACCCTTCCTCCGGCTTTGACCATTCAGTAGCCGAGCACCACCTACCAGGCGGGCGCCGCCAAAATATCGCCTGGTCGTTGCTGCAATACCTTTATATGTTCATCTTCAACCCAGTGAAAATGCCCGCCCGAGCACGATGGCTATGCGATGCAGACCGGAGCTCTCGGGCGATGACCGGCGTTCTCAGGACGCAGCACGGGCCTTAAGTCGGAATAGGGCGATACGATTGATCTGCTCAATGGCAATGCGGCGCTCTTCCTCAATACTGTTCTCCAGGCGCTTGTCGAAAGTAGCCAGGATCGCGTAGCGGTCGCTGCCGCTGACGGCCATCACGAAGGGAAAGCCGAAACGTTTTTTGTAGGCGGCATTGAGGCGCTCGAACCGCGCCATCTCTTCAGGCGTGCATTGATCAAGACCTACGCCCGCTTGTTCGCGGGTGGAATCGTCGGTCAGTGTGCCAGCGATCGCTACCTTGCCCGCAAGATCCGGGTGAGCCCGAATGACCTCCAGTTGGCGGTCCGTGCTCGCTTCCTCAAGTATTCTGGCCATAGCCTCGGCAAGTCCCTGGGGCGAGTCCTGATCCCCCCCTATACCTCGCTCCCAGGCCAGTTCGGCAACCCAGGAGGAGTGTTCGTAGATGTCAGCAAAGCGAGTAACGAAATCGACGCGTTTTAACTGGCTGGGCCGCAGACTCAAAGTCTTTTTGCTCATGGTGATAAAATTTCCGTGCAATGTGGATGTCCATTTAAGAATGGCAGAACTTTAATGTATACAATAAATAATGCAAAGTGTATCCTATTTTTAGCAAAGTCGACATCCTGAAGTCGCACTTTTAACCGAATAACGGCTATCACTAATACAGGAGAGTGTTATGGGACGCCTGACCACCCATGTTTTGGATACTTCCCGCGGTCGCCCCGGGGAGGGTATTCGCATCGAAGTCTACCGTCTGGAAGGTGAGGCCCGGGTGCATCTAAAAGACGTTATCACCAATAACGATGGACGGTGCGATGCACCCATTCTTGAGGGTGACGCTTTTACCGCCGGTGAGTTTGAGTTGGTCTTTCACGCGGGGGATTACCTCCGGCGCCAGGGCGGTGACGTCGCCGAGCCCCGTTTTCTAGACGTTATCCCGCTGCGCTTTGGCGTCGCCGATGGCTCCCAGCACTATCACGTACCCCTGCTGCTTTCGCCCTACAGCTATTCCACCTACCGCGGTAGCTGATCAGCCCACACCGCTGGTTCCCTAACAATAACTGCACAGGAAGAGAGCAGACTTATGCAGGCCTTTATTTTGGATTTCGTCAATTTCATGCTGCGTTGGCTGCATGTGATCGCGGCCATTGCCTGGATCGGAGAGTCAATCTACTTCGTGATGCTGGACAACGGCCTGAAAACGCCCAAGGGTGAGGACTGCCGAAAGAAAGGAGTTTTCGGTGAAATGTGGGCCGTACATGGTGGCGGCTTCTATCACAACCAGAAATATGCCACCAGTCCTGCAGCGCTCCCTGACGACTTGCACTGGTCTTTCTGGAAGGCTTATACCACTTGGCTGTCCGGTTTTGCGTTGTTCGTCATTTTGTACATGGTCAACCCGAGCTTTTATCTAATAAACCCCAATAGTAGCTGGGAATGGGCGGCAAACATGTCGGATTGGCAGGCCAACGGTGTGGCGTTGCTATTCCTGCTGTCGGGCTGGGTTGTCTATAATGAGTTGTGCAAGCGCATCAGTCCCAACATGGAGCGAGATGGCATTCTTAGCGTTGCGGTAGCGGTCCTGATGGTGGCGGTGGCTTATCTCAGTACGCAGCTCTTTGCCGGTCGTGCCGCGTTCCTGCTGACCGGTGCGGTCATGGCGACCGCCATGTCCGCAAACGTTTTCTTCTGGATCATTCCCGGCCAGCGCCGCATGGTCAATGCAATGAAGGCAGGCGAGGCCCCTGACCCCCTCGACGGCAAGCGGGGCAAGCAGCGCTCGGTGCACAATACCTATTTCACGCTTCCAGTGGTGCTGCTGATGGTCAGCAACCATTACGCTTTTGCCTACACCCATTCCCAGGCATGGATCATCATGTCCTTATTCATCCTGGCCGGGGCCGTGATCCGACAGTTTTTCGTGCTGATGCATGCAGGCAAGACGCGCCCGGCTTATCCTGTTGCAGGGATGGCGTTGATTTTCCTGGCTTTCTGGATGGCAACGCCCGCCGATAAGATGGCCACCGCCAGTAGCAGTAATAGTGTCAGTAGCAGTGCTGCACAAGCGAGCCAAACCACGGAGAAAGTGCATGCGCTTATTGATAAGCACTGTGTCGCCTGCCACTCACAGGAGCCGACGAGTCCGGGTTTCTCGGCACCACCGGCGGGCATCATGTTTGATAACCTGGAGCAGATCCTGCGCTACAAGGACAAGACTCAGGAGGTTGTGTCCAGCCGCTATATGCCATTGGGAAATACCACCAACATGACGGATGAAGAGCGTGATGTTATCGCGGCCTGGAAGGACTGATATAGGGCGCTGCCACCACCCATTATCGATCTCGGTCACTCTGTCATTTAAATTTCGTATACAATAGAGAGAGAGTAATTCGTCACAACCAACGGGAGTGTGCATGAGTCAGAGCCAGCTAGTGTCAGAGCGGAAGTCGACTGGAATAGACGGGGGGCCAGCGCAGCGCCTGCCGAGGACCGATAATGGAACAGAGCGTCACGATGCGATCTACCGCTCAATCAGTGATGCTGTGATTGAGCATCGCCTGAAGCCTGGCGCGCGGTTGCGCGAGGACGCACTCGCCGAGGTGTTTGGCGTCAGCCGTACCGGCATCCGTAAGATTTTGCAGCGGTTGGCTCTGGAGCAATTGGTCACGCTGACTCCGCGCCGCGGCGCCAGCGTGACAAGGCCTACGGCCGATGAAGCAAAGGATGTTTTTGCCGCCCGGCAAATGGTCGAATGCGGGCTAATGGATGAAGTGGCGAAGCGCATCACGGAGGACAACATCCGGGAGCTGCGCAATCTGGCACGGCAGGAGAGAGACGCGTTGCGATCCGGCGAACAGAGCACGGCCATTAAGATTTCTGCGACCTTCCACGAACGTCTGGCTCAACTCTCTGGCAACGGCACGCTTGCCGAGTTTGTGGCGAGACTTTGCTCGCGCTCCTCTCTGATACTAGCGGTCTACGGTAATTCAGGCCATTTAGGCTGCGAGACCCACGACCATGACGAACTGATTCAACTCCTCGAAGAAGGGCATGGCAAGCAGGCGCGTGACTTTATGGATCGCCACCTCAAAGCTATCGAAGCTTCGCTTTTGATCGTTGAAGAAGCAGCCGAAGTACCCGACCTGTACCGCATCTTTGGTAGCTAAACGCCTGAAAACATGAGTGCCCTCCTTTCAACAGCCGCCACTTGGTCGGGCTGGCCAGCCACTAAGGCTGGATTGGCTTGAGCGAATTGGCCCGCCGTCTGTTCAACTGTGCACGTTAGTTTTACTGCTCGTGCCGGGACTCCCTAAGCACTTGGGCGTTGCGCAGCGCCTGCCAGTATCGAAAGCGCGGGTAACGCGTCGTGCGGGGCTTTCGTTTTTTGGTAATGGCAAAATTCCCAAAGATTGGTGGAGAGCTATTGCAAAGTAAGTGGATACATTATACTTTGTGATTGTATACAAAATATGTGGCCCGATATAAATTACCAAATACGCTTTCCGAGCCACGAAGAAAAGAAAGGATAAGGTGCAGTGACTTCAACTACGAATGATCATTACCCTCGCGATTTGATAGGCTACGGCGACCAACCCCCCGAAGCCAACTGGCCGGGCCAGGCCCGTATCGCCGTACAGTTCGTCCTCAACTACGAGGAGGGCAGCGAGAACTGTGTGCTGCACGGTGACAGCCATTCCGAGCGCTTTCTTTCCGAGATCGTCGGCGCCGAGGCTTATGCCGGTCGCCACATGAGCATGGAGTCCATCTACGAGTACGGCTCCCGGGTGGGGGTATGGCGGGTGCTCAAAGAATTTGAGAGGCGCAATTTGCCGCTGACCGTGTTCGGCGTCGCCATGGCATTGCAGCGTAACCCGGAAGTGGCCCATGCGTTCAAGGCGTTGGGTCACGAGATCGCCTGTCACGGCTGGCGCTGGATTCACTATCAGGATGTGCCGGAAAGCGTGGAACGGGAGCACTTGTGTCGCGCGATCGAGGTTTTCCAGAATATCTACGGCGAAAAGCCGCTGGGCTGGTACACCGGCCGTGACAGCCCAAACACTCGGCGCCTGTTGCTCGACCAGGGCAGCTTCCTCTACGACAGCGATTACTACGGCGATGACCTGCCGTTCTGGCGTCACGAGCGCAACAGCGCCGGTGAACAGCATGATCATCTGGTTGTGCCTTATACCCTGGATACCAATGACATGCGTTTTGCCACGCCTCAGGGTTTCAACACCGGCGAGGACTTCTTCAGTTACTTGCGGGATGCTTTTGACGTCCTCTACGCCGAGGGGCATGACACCCCGAAGATGCTCTCCGTTGGCCTGCATTGCCGGTTGATCGGCCGTCCTGGCCGCTTTCGAGGCTTGCAGCGTTTCCTCGACCATATTGAACGTCATGATCGGGTCTGGGTTACTCGCCGCATTGATATCGCACGTCACTGGGTTGAGCACCACCCCCAGACATTCAAGGAACACTACAATGGCCAATAATAAATCGTCTCCACAAACCTATTACGCACCCTCTGGTGGGCATCCGCCGCAGACTCAGTTGTTGTCGGACCGCGCGGTCTTCACTGAGGCCTATGCGGTTATCCCTAAAGGCGTGATGCGCGACATTGTGACCAGCAACCTGCCGTTCTGGGAGAACACCCGCCTTTGGGTTTTGGCGCGCCCGCTGTCCGGCTTCGCTGAGACCTTTTCCCAATACATCATGGAAGTCTCACCAGGCGGCGGCAGTGACTGGCCAGAGTTGGACCCGGTGGCGGAAGGTGTTCTCTTTGTTGTGGAAGGTGAGCTCTTATTAACACTACACGGTGAGCAACATTGTATGCGAGAGGGCGGTTATGCCTTTATTCCGGCAGGCAGCGCCTGGAAGGTCCGCAACAATACCGCCGCTTCTGTGCGATTCCATTGGGTGCGCAAGGCCTATGAGCAGCTCGATGGCGTCGACTCGCCCGAGGCGTTTGTCACCAACGAGAATGATGTCGAACCGACCGAAATGCCCGATACCGAAGGCTGCTGGACGACGACGCGCTTCGTCGATCCCAAAGACATTCGCCACGACATGCACGTCAATATTGTCACCTTCCAGCCTGGCGGGGTAATTCCCTTCGCCGAAACCCATGTCATGGAACATGGGCTCTATGTTCTTCAAGGCAAGGCGGTCTATCTGCTCAACAAGGACTGGGTCGAGGTCGAGGCCGGCGACTTCATGTGGCTTCGGGCCTTCTGCCCGCAGGCGTGCTATGCCGGGGGCCCGGGACCTTTCCGCTACCTTCTTTACAAGGACGTGAATCGTCATATGAAGCTGGGTGGCTTCGGCCACCGATAACCAAGGCGAGGTAACACCATGTTGGAACTCAAGGCGCAGCCGCTGACCCCGGAGACGTTCGCAGCCTTCGGCGACGTCATTGACAGTCGCGTTGCCGATTCTTTTCCCATTAATGGGGGGCGGACCCGTCGATACCATGATTTGGCCAGGGTCGAAACCCTTGGAGACGAGGCGAAGGCGCTGATCAGCATTTTCGTCAGCGAGCCCGTGGAACTACCGCTGGAGCTCGACAGTCTTGAGCGCCACCCCCAAGGCAGCCAGGCATTCATGCCGCTGCACGGCGAGCGCTTCCTGATCGTGGTGGCGCCACCGGCGGAGGCTGTTGACCCCGCTGCGGTACGGGCCTTTGTTACCGATGGCCGCCAGGGCGTGAACTATCGCGCAGGCACTTGGCACGCTGTCCAGTCGGTACTTGAGTCTCAGGGAGAGTTTCTTGTGGTCGACCGTGGCGGTGCGGGTAGCAACTGTGACGAGCACCCTCTCAAGGTGCGCGTAACTCTATGATATTTAAGTTTTTTAGAAGAAATGTCATTGGATAGCGAGTTTCGGAAACAGTGACAAGACCGTTTCGACGACAAGAATAACATCCATCGGAGGAATTCACAGGACACGTATGACCGCAGCAGAAGCCGCTGTTCACGTTATGAAGAAAGAAGGCATCGACATGACGTTCGGGGTACCCGGTGCGCAGTTCAAGTTGCCCTATATCCACGTGCTGGTAAACAACTCCTACCTGGGGCTGATTCGTCAGTCCCAGCGGGGCTTCGATATGGACTATTGCGTACAGCTATCGTTCGAGAACATCAACTGCCCGGAGATCAACGATTATGGCGTCGACCATGTTTCGGTTGTCGAAGGTTTGGGTTGCAAAGCATTGCGCGTTACCCAGCCCGACGAAATCGGTCCTGCCTTGGAGCGGGCCTGCGAGCTGGTGCGTGAGCATCGTGTGCCGGTCGTGGTTGAGGTGATTCTCGAGCGTATCACCAACATCGCAATGGGTACCGATCTCGACGGTGTCAAAGAGTTTGAGTATCTGGCCGAGAATGTCACTGACACGCCAACCTCTATCGACAGCCTGACCTGACATAGGCACATTGATAAGCAAAAGAAATCACAAGGAGACTCGAAATGCCCAAGTTTGCAGCAAACCTAAGCATGTTGTTCACCGAAAAGCCGTTCCTAGATCGCTTTCAGGCTGCAGCCGAAGCGGGCTTCACCGGCGTAGAGTATCTTTTTCCCTATGACTATAGTCCGGCCGAGATCAAGCAGCGCCTTGATACCCACGGCCTTACCCAGGTGCTGCACAATCTGCCGGCCGGGGATTGGGAGGCGGGCGACCGTGGTATTGCCTGTAACCCGTATCGGGAAGGGGAGTTCCGCGCCAGTGTCGAAAAAGCCATTGAGTATGCCACCGCCCTCGGATGTAAGCAGGTCAACTGCCTGGCGGGTATCCAGCCGCAAGACGTCAGTGACGAACAGGCGCGGCAGACTCTGGTCGATAACCTGCGCTTCGCCGCGGACAAGCTCAAGGCCGCGGGCATCCTGCTGCTGGCGGAGCCCATCAACACACGCGATATTCCGGGTTTTTTCCTTAAGGGGACAGCACAGGCCCTGGGAATTTTCGATGAAACAGGCACCGATAACCTTAAACTCCAGTACGACATCTATCACATGCAGATCATGGAAGGGAATCTGGCTCCCACCCTTGAGCGGCATCTGGCACGCATAGCCCATGTGCAATTGGCCGATAACCCGGGTCGTCATGAGCCGGGTACCGGTGAAATCAATTACCCGTTCCTGTTCGACCATCTTGATCGTTTAGGTTACGACGGATGGATCGGCTGCGAATACAAACCCGCAACCACCACCCTTGAAAGCCTGGGCTGGCTGGACAGCGCCCGCTAAGCCATACGCAAAACATTCAGGAAGGAGAGAGAAAATGAGCAGCAAGATCGGTTTTATTGGTCTGGGAATCATGGGTGCCCCCATGGCAGGACATTTGCTGGATGCCGGCTACAAGCTGGTAACCTATGTGAAGCGTGGTGTTCTGAGCGAGGATCTGGCGTCCAGGGGCGTGCATGAAGTCGATAGCCCCAAGGCGGTCGCGGAGCAGTCCGACGTCATCATCACCATGGTACCGGATACCCCCGATGTCGAGGAGGTGCTGTTCGGTGAGGTTGGCGTGTTTGAGGGTCTTAAACCCGGCACCCTGGTCATCGATATGAGCTCGATAGCGCCGATGCTCACCAAGGCGTTTGCCAAGCGTATTACCGAGGCAGGTGGCGAGTATGTCGATGCACCGGTGTCCGGTGGCGAAGGCGGTGCTATCGGAGCTTCGCTGACGATTATGGTAGGGGCCACCGACGAGGGTTTCGGCCGAGCCCGACCCATTCTTGAGGTGCTGGGCAAAACCATTACCCACATTGGCGGGCACGGTGCCGGTCAGACCTGTAAGGTCGCCAACCAGATTGTCGTTGCCCTGACCATTGAAGCCGTGGCGGAAGGCCTTCTGTTTGCCTCCAAAGCCGGTGCCGATGTCGCCAAGGTGCGGGAATCGCTGCTTGGAGGTCTGGCACAATCGAAAATTCTTGACGTCCATGGCAAGCGCATGATCAATCGGACCTTCGACCCGGGTTTCCGCATTCGCCTGCACCAGAAGGATCTTAACCTGGCTCTGGAAAGCGCACGTAGCCTTAACCTGTCGCTGCCGGGTACTGCCAACGCCCAGCAACTGTTCCAGGCGTGCGCCGCCAATGGTGGTGCCGACTGGGATCATGCAGGCCTGGTAAGAGCATTGGAAAAACTGGCTGACCACGAGGTTGGTAGCTAGTGTCTCTGACCACTCCGACGGACGTGAAGACCTGGCTGCAGTTCTGGAAAAGGGCTGGGAAAGTCGCTATCCCGATGCCGAGTTTGCCGGGCTGGTCGTCACGCGATACGTTAAACGCTGGGCGATGACCTGGAGGGAGAGGCCTGCGAGCTGGGGCGTGCCCACGCATTTCAGGCAATGACCGCCCAGAATGAAATCAGTCGGCCGCTGCTCATTCTGTCTGGTGGCGAGACCAGTGTCACGGTGCGTGGGAGCGGTCGGGGAGGGCGTAATGTCGAGTACCTGCTGGGGCTGTTCTCAGCTCTGGCCGGTGCACCCGGCATCCATGCCCTGGCGATTGACACCGATGGAATTGACGGCTCCGAAGACAATGCCGGCGCGTTGTTCGGTCCTGATGACTGGACGCGCATGCAGCTGCAGGATCCGATTTGTCGAGAGACGCCTGATATAATGTATACAATGAGTGGCGGCAATGGGGTTATACCGGACAAGCGACGCCCTATAGATCCGTTTAGCGTCATATCGGGGCAAAGGGTTCAGTGGGAGAAAATATAAGATGAGTAGTGTTTTGCAGCAGGAGGTTTTGACCAAAATCAAGGTGGGAGGGCGTGCCAGCGATCAGCAGATTGTCGACAAGGTCCGCAAGGCAGTACTTACCCAGAGCCTGCCCCCGGGCACCCGACTGCCGGAGGTGACTCTGGGTGAGATCTTCGGCGTCAGCCGCTCGGTGGTGCGCAAGGCGCTGACCCGGTTGGATGCCGAACACGTGGTCACTCAGACGCCTAATCAGGTGGCGCGGGTGCGGGCTCCGAGCATCGAGGAAACTCGCGAAACGTTCGCCGCCCGACGTCTGGTGGAAGGTGAGGTGGTAGCCCTGCTCGCGGGCCACCTGAAGACCGTCCAGCTGGCGACTCTGGAGAAAGTTGTGGAGAAGGAAAGACAGGCCCATGCGAACCGCGATGAGCCAGTACGCATTGAGCACTCGCTTACCCTTCATCACACCCTGGCAGAACTGTCTCCGAACAGGGTGTTGGGCAACATGCTCACCGACCTGATCCTGCGAACGTCCATTGTCATCGCCCTTTACAAGCGAGATGGCCTCGCTTCGTGCTACCTGGAAGGCGACCACGTGGAACTGCTGGCGCACCTGCGTGCCGGTGAGTCTGAGGCAGCGCGCCGGTCTGTCGCCGATCACTTGCAGGCGCTGGAAGGCCTGATGGATCTGAGTGCCCGGAATGCTCGCATCGACCTGATGTCGATTCTGGGGCGAACGGGCGCCGGTTGAGGCATACACTTTCTATACTCCGCGCATCCCCGGTGGAATTCAGCGCAGATTGTGCAGCGATCAGGGCGAAGAGTGGGGAGGGCGGTTATTCAGAGGCGGTGGATTCCTGGAGAAAGGGTGTTTATACTTCCTAGTCTCTGTCTCCCTAGGTTTTCAACCCGCGTACTGACTGGAGGGGGCAAGCATTGAGCGACATCACAGGTACTGAAACGCCGATGGCAGCGTATATTCGCGCACTGCCCAAAGCCGAACTGCACTTGCATATCGAGGGCTCGCTGGAGCCGGGGATGCTGCTGGCTCTGGCGGAGAAACATGGAATAGAGCTCCCCTACGATTCTGAGGCGGCGCTGCGGGAAGCGTACAGTTTTACCCAGTTGCAGGATTTTCTCGATATCTACTTCAAGGGTGCCGGCGTGCTTCTCGACGCCGACGACTTTTACCAACTCACCCGCGCTTATCTTGAACGCGCCCATGCCGACGGTGTGGTGCATTGTGAGATTTTCTTCGATCCGCAAACGCACACCGATCGCGGTGTGCCGTTCGCGACGGTGATGGACGGCATCAGCCGCGCGCTGAAGGACGGCGAACGCGACCTGGGTGTCAGCTCAAGGCTGATTCTGTGTTTTCTTCGCCACCTCAGCGAGGCCGAGGCCGAACAGACGCTGGATGAGGCTCTGCCGTACCGCGAGGAGATCGCCGCCGTGGGCCTGGACTCATCCGAACACGGGCAGCCCCCGGAGAAGTTCTCTCGTGTGTTCGCACGAGCTCGGTCTGAAGGGTTTCTGACTGTCGCACACGCCGGCGAGGAGGGGCCTCCGGAGTACATCCGCCAGGCCCTGGATGATCTCAAGGTAGTGCGTATCGATCACGGTGTGCGCTGTGAAGAAGATATGGATTTGTGTCGTCGATTGGCCTCGGAAAAGATTCCGCTTACCGTCTGCCCGCTTTCCAACACTAAACTCGC
>JBDNIR010000306.1:0-1787 GCA_041688195.1 Marinobacter sp. | reverse complement strand
TACCGCCAGCCTGCTGCCGGAAAACTTCAACGCCACCAACGACGAGAACAACTTCGACAACCGTTCGGACGACAAGGGGCCTGAGCCGGAAGCTGTCACCGTTGGCATCATCAACGGCCAGACCTTCGCCTTTATTGGCCTGGAGCGGGTTGGTGGCATCATGGTCTACAACGTGACCAATCCCCAGAATCCGGAATTCATCCAATACCTCAACAATCGTGACTTTTCGGCTTCCCAGGCGGATGTTGAAAACGGAATGGCCGGTGATCTGGGGCCCGAGGGGCTCGCCTTTATTACTGCCGAAGACAGCCCCAATGGCAAGCCGATGCTGGCTGTTGGAAACGAGGTAAGCGGTACGACGACCTTGTTCGGTATCGATGTGATCGAATTGTCTGCTGACTAGGCGGGCACCTGATCGCGAAAACCGGAGTGGGGTTTTACCTGCTCCGGTTTTTTTATGGCCGGAAAACGGTTGGAGAGAATTGTGCCTCCAAAGTGCACACCTTCATATTTCTGAAATAAATAGTTAATCAATCGTTCATAAACAGCCTCCATAGTGTGATCACGAAAACAAATACTGATCAACAATGATCGCTGATGGAGAAGAACGAAATGAAAAAGCAACTGCTGGCACTGGCTATTGGTTCCATGGTCGTAGCCCCTTCTGTGGCAATGGCTGATAAAGGGCCGACGGTTTACGGAAAAGTTAACGTCTCCTACGAAAATCAGGACAATGGTAACAACGATGCCTGGAAGCTTCAGAGCAACGCATCTCGTCTTGGTGTAAAAGGTGATCTGGATCTTGACGTAGACAATCTGAAAGCAATCTACCAGGCAGAATTCGAAATTTCTAGCGGTGCAGTCAAGCTGGACCGTTGGAAGCTCAAGGCCCAGTATGGCCTGACTGAAGCGGATACCACGGATGAAGAGCTGACGCTGATAGGCGCGGGCGCCGACTATAAGCTGGCGAAGAACAGCAAGGTATTTGCTTACTTTGCACAGGTGGAAGCGGATATCGCCGCCACCGAAGATACCACTTTCGGTATCGGTTTCGAGCACAAGTTCTCCATGTAACACCCTTTTCTGAGTAACCAGGACATTGCCGGGGCCGAGGTCCCGGCTTTTTTGGTTTTTCTCAGCCGTGGGCTGCTGTTTTCAGTGGTGGCACCTGCTGATGCAGGAACCACTTTTCGGTGACCACTTTGCGGGTAAACCAGTGGGATCGCATCAGGGTGCTGGCCAGTGGCATCTTAACCCAGTCGGGGATTTGCCAGCCGGATTGTTCATTCAGTGCGCGGGTGCCAAAGCGCTCGGAAATCACCTCGCCATATCGCTGCAGATTGCGGGCTGATACATCAGACACATGCCGGATCACGTCTGCGGCTATTAATGCGGATTCAATGGCGGGACGAATACCTTCGCCACTTTGGGTATACGCGAGGCCAGCGGCATCACCGATCAGCATTACGCCTTCATCTACCAATGGCCGCTCTGCATGCGCGTACAACAGGTAGGCATGACCCTTGAAACGCCCGGGGAGGTCAGCGGGCATGCGACCCTGGGTCTTCATGTCGTCAACAAAGTCATTGAGGTGGTCAGTCAGCTTGTGGTTGTCCTCACGACCAAGGCCGATATTCAGGAAGTTACCCTTGCGGAATACCCAGGCATAGCCTTTCAGGTCACGGCAGAACCAGAGTTCCGGTGTATCACCCCGGGCCTGGCAGGCGCTGGCCTGGGCGGGGGTCATTTCGAACTCGATTTCTTTTGCGGCTACCACGGTTTCATGG
>JBDNIR010000043.1:0-3404 GCA_041688195.1 Marinobacter sp. | reverse complement strand
GGGTGTGTTCAGCATGCCGTAAAGTGTGCCGTCCAGCAGCCAGCTTAGCGGTTGGGTAAGCGGGTCAAGCACAATGCTGAGACTGTCTTTGATTGCCAGAAAGCCTTCCTCAAGGCCCTTGGTCAGCTCGCGCGACTGGGGAAAGGAACTGCAGGCTTCATTGAGGGCATCCATGGAGGGGAACGGGACATCCCAAAGGGATTCGGGTGCAGCGTCGCCGCCCCGGTTTTTGGTTAATAAATCCTGTATGGACATAGGGGCGCTGCTTTCACTGCTGGCACACCATTTTTCAAGGCCCAGTGCTGAGAACAGAACGTCGTACGTTGCCATCTTTTTCAAATCCCAGTGCGGAGTCGAGACAGGACAACGCCTGTCATCCGGTGACTGTTTCAGGGCAAAAGGGCAGGGCCATAGGTTGGCCCTGCCTGATCACCTCGAGGTCGGAGCGATCAGAGTGACGAGAGTGATCAGTTTTCCAGCACTGCCGCAAGGTTCTTGCGTGCGGAGTCGTTAAGCCACGAAGACCATTCGTTGGTGTTGTTGCTCAGGTAATACACCGCAGCTTCTTCAGCGGAAGCGTTGTTCTCGTCCATCCAGGCCAGGATGCTGCTCATGGTGGACGTCTGGAACGTCATTTTACTGAGCATTTCGGTTACTTCCGGTTCGCGCTCCCTGAAGTCTGCGGTCACAGACGTCAGCACTGGCGCTGCAGGGAATTCAGAAACACCGGGGTTGTCCGCATTCTGATTCTGGTTGTTTTCGTGAATCTCTGCGTTATATTCTCCGATCTTTATCCGGGTCATATCATACTTGCCCAATGGCACTGTCGGGCCCCAGTAGTACCCAAGCCAAGGCTCGCCGTCCTGAACTGCGGACGCCATGGAAGTGGCGAGAGTCTCACCGGAGCCGTGGTTGAATACCTTGATGCCTGAACTCTCAAGGTCCAGCGCACGTATCAGGTTGTCGCTGACGACGCGGCATCCCCAACCGTCCGGGCAGTTATTAAAGCGGTTGCCCACCAAGTCGGGGTTCGCCATTATGCCCTCAATGGTTGCCAGTTCGGGATGCTTTTTCGCCAGCGCGGTAGGTATCCACCAGCCTTCAACGCCGCCGGGTTCCAGTACCTTGCCGAGGCGCTCAATTTTGCCCTGCTGCTCAAGTTCGTTATAAACCTCGCCGGTGGAGTTAAGCCAGAGTTCCGTCAGGATATCCGGCTCACCGTTTTCGGCGACGGAGGTAACCGCCGGTACGGTGTCAGACGGAATAACGGCGACATTACACCCATAGCCCTGTTCCATCACAAATTTGGCTACGTTGGTCACGACAGACGCTGAAGCCCAGCTCATTTCTGTGATGGATACGTCACCACATTCGGCTTGGGCGAGTGCAGGGGTAGCTGCAGCACAAAGTAGTGCAACTGACATTAGCTTACGCATAGTTGGTACTCCTTTTCGGGTTCGTAAAGACTGGTTAAAGCTTATTAATAGAGTAACGATCTTAGATGAGGTTACAACCTATTTTTGAGTTTATCGTTCAGGCGTTCGGGCCAATATCCTACTAAATTCTTGAAAATTCAGTGCAATTTGGTTCCCTGTTGACTTAGGTACACTATTCGTACAGGAAGGTGGCTTTGATATATAGAGCTCAAAACAATAAACTAACTGCTTCGTAACGTTCTGGAGTTACGATTCAGCCGCAAAAACCGATAAAGTTCAATGAGGGAGGCTCCACTGTGGGCGAAGTTTTGAAAGACGAATACCAGACAGACTATGTGGCGGGGCAGGATAACGTCAATCCGTTCGGCCTTGATCTACATAATGTGGTTTTCCCCGTAACAGCGGTGCTGATTATTCTTTTTGTTGTTGGCACACTGATTTTTCCTTCGGCCTCAAAGGAATTACTTGATAGTGCGAAGAATGGCGCCATCGCCGGTTTCGACTGGTTCTTTTTGCTGAGTGCCAACCTATTCGTGGTGTTTTGCCTGGCACTGATTTTCTTGCCAGTGGGTAAAATTCGCATCGGTGGCATGGATGCGAAGCCTGAATTTTCTACCATGTCGTGGTTTGCAATGCTGTTTGCTGCTGGCATGGGTATTGGCCTGATGTTCTGGGCAGTAGCAGAGCCCGTTGCCTATTACACCGATTGGTACGGCACTCCGCTGGGCGTTGAAGCCAACACCGCAGCAGGGGCGAAGCTCGCCATGGGTGCGACGATGTATCACTGGGGGCTGCACCCCTGGGCCATCTATGCCGTGGTAGCGCTTTCTCTGTCATTCTTTGCGTATAACAAGGGTATGCCGCTGACCATCCGGTCGGCATTTTTCCCCATCTTGGGTGATCGTATCTGGGGCTGGCCTGGCCACATTATCGATATCATCGCGGTGTTGGCGACCATCTTTGGCCTGGCTACTTCCCTTGGCTTTGGTGCCCAGCAAGCGGCGTCCGGACTCGCTTATCTGTTTCCCAGCATCGAAGGGGGCCTGAATGTTCAGATGGCGATCATCGTGGGCGTCACCCTGGTTGCGCTGATGTCTGTGCTACGTGGCCTGGATGGTGGTGTGAAGGTGCTGAGTAACCTGAATATGATTATCGCAGCGTTGTTGCTGTTCTTCGTTATTTTTGCCGGCCCTACCATTGTGATTTTCCAGACCATGTGGGACACCACGGTCTCCTATGTCGGTAATATGGCGTCCCTGAGCAACCCGTTCGGTCGTGAAGACGAAACCTGGTTCCACGGCTGGACTGTGTTTTACTGGGCCTGGTGGATTTCATGGTCACCGTTCGTAGGGATGTTCATCGCGCGGGTCTCGAAAGGCCGCACCGTGAGGGAATTAATTACAGCAGTACTGCTCATTCCAACCGTGGTCACCATCGTCTGGATGAGTACGTTCGGTGGCAGTGCCCTTGATCAGATACAGAATGACGTGGGCGTACTGGCCTCTGATGGCCTTACTGACGTATCGCTTGCGATGTTCCAGATGCTTGAGAATATCCCGTTTACTGCCATTAGCTCCTTCCTGGCAATCATTCTGGTGCTGGTGTTCTTTATAACCTCATCGGATTCTGGCTCGCTGGTGGTTGACAGCATCACAGCCGGGGGCAAGGTTGATTCACCGACCGCTCAGCGTGTGTTCTGGGTAGTGATGGAAGGTACGATTGCAGCAGCTCTGATTTTCGGTGGCGGAGGTGACGCACTGGGTGCGTTGCAGGCAGGTGCTGTCAGTGCCGGGTTGCCATTCACCTTTGTGCTGCTCGTTATGTGCTACAGCCTTTATAAGGGACTGAATCACGAGCGCCGCCTGCTGATTGCAGAAGGCAAAATGACGTAACCGAGGAATGCTGAGTGCTTGAGGCAGCGGTTGCGAACGTGATTTCTGAGCCAGTTTTGCTGGTCGTTTTTACCGC
>JBDNIR010000042.1:0-9387 GCA_041688195.1 Marinobacter sp. | reverse complement strand
TGCCGATCACGATACCGGAATACTCCACGCCCCGACCGCCTTCGGTAAAACCGTAACGGCAATTGCCATTGTAGCCAAGCGGGGGGTCAACACATTGATCCTGACTCACAGTCGTCAGTTACTCGATCAATGGAAGGAGCGTCTGGAAACCTTCATTGAGGGTGCAGCCGTCGGTATGATTGGCGGTGGCAAAAAGAAACCTACCGGTCAGATCGATGTTGCCACCTACCAGAGCCTGATCAACAAAAAAGACAACACTGTCTCAAGCCTAGTCAGGGAGTATGGGCAGGTCATCATAGACGAATGCCACCATATTTCCGCTCCCCGTTACGAAATGCTTCTTAATGAAGTCAGCGCCCGTTACGTAGTCGGTCTGACGGCAACACCTGATCGTCAGGATGGGCACCAAAAAATCATGTTTATGGTTGCGGGACCCGTTCGTCACAAAGTTCGGACGGAACACAGCTCCAGGTTTGTCCAACGCGTCATCGTTCGGGAGCGTCATGAAAGTCCACCCACCGACATTTATCAGTCGGGTGGGCGGCCCCATATAGCATCGGTTTACCGTTGGCTCTCCCAGAGCCCCGCCCGGAATCAGGATATTGTTCAGGATGTCGCAAGCTGTGTGCGCAGCCAGGCAAACTGTCTTCTGCTGACGGAGCGGCGAGAGCATGCTGAGACGTTGGCGATAATGCTGGACGCTGAATCCATATCGTCGGTTGTGCTGCGTGGAGGAATGCGCGTCAGAGAGCGCAGAGCTGCGGAGGCGCGGTTACATGAAGCTCAGGTTATCGTTGCAACAGGAAAATACATCGGAGAAGGTTTTGATTTGCCACGGCTAGACACTCTGTTTTTGGTCCTGCCAATTGCCTGGAAAGGAACGCTGGCGCAATATGCCGGCAGGATCCACCGGGAAGCCGATGGCAAGCAGGAAGTCACCGTGTATGACTACTTGGATACTGGCCTGCCAATGCTAGAGCGGATGTTCCAAAAGCGCGAGAAAGGCTACAAGGCAATGGGATATCAATTTGTATCTTCCGGGCAACCCAGATTATTGTAGACAGAGAAAGCCTGAGCCGCTGCGAGCGTGATCGCCATGGGAGTGGTCAACGCACCTTTGTCGTGCGCGATCTGGCTAAGGGTATTTCTGTGCACTTCCATCGCTTCGGCGAGTTCGCTGATTTCAATATTCATCGGCTCCAGGGGAACTCGGTTGCCAGCACTCAAAGAAAATCCGAGTACTCCCGCAGCCTCATCACCGTTTGCGGAAGCTGCTGTTTCTGAAGCACTGATAGCAACCTATCCACATCTAACTTGGGATTTCTGAGGGCTGCGCGCTGTTCATGAATTGCCCTACAGCACACAGTTCACCATCTGAAAAACATCAGCTTCATGCACGATGGCACCTTTTCGCTGGCACCAGCCTATGATGTTCTGGCTTCGGCCCTTTATAGCTCAGGTGGCAGCCCGAAACCACTGCAAAATGGCTTTTTCGACAACATCACTGGGCAAAAATTCCTGCTCCAGCCGCCCTTTTCCCAGACCGAGCAAACGGGTATACAACTGCTGCTCCTCCATTGCCAGCCCTTGCGCGGGCAGTTGTTCAGCGGGCTGCGGTTCGACCACCGCTTTTGTCCGTTGGTAGGCCTCAAAGATGGTTTCGGTCATCAACAGCGGCGTCAGCCCGGGTTGAAACTGACGCGCTCGCGCCAGCATGGTGAGGCCCCAGGTATCGATGTCGCCCCAGTACGCCAGGTTTTTCTGTCTGAGCCAGGAGGCGTTCAGCCAGGACAGGTTAAGACCGGCGCCCAGAATGGCAATGGTGTCGGGCAAGGCCGGTAGCTGGTGCAAGCAACGCTCGTTTTCGACAACCAGAATTTGACGGGCGGGCAAAACGGTGCGCATCAACTCACTGGCACGGACTCGCAACTGCGAGAAGGGCAATAAATCGCCTGCCAGATCCGCCATGAGCAACCAATGATGGCCTTCGTCCTGTGCCCCGAGGAACGCCTCCAGCCCCAAGTCGCTTGCTTGCCCGTCGAAACGGATATTCAGTAGCTGTACCACCAGGTTGCGATTGCGCTCAAAGAACTTGCTGTCGATACCGGCCAGGGAGAGAGCTCGCAATGGCTTTCCCTCGGCGCACCCTGGCTCAAGTTGCAGCGCGAGTTCGGTTGCCCGAACAACATCATCCTCGGGCTTGTCCAGCACCAGGCTGCGTTTGTGAACCAGCAGGCGGTGAAAACGCGCATCACTGGCCGCCACCAGGCGGCTCAGGGCCTGGTACTCACGAAGAATATCGCTGCTGGCCGACGCCTCGACCCACTCGCTGGGGGAGCTCAGCTCCCAGATCACTGGAACTTGCACCGGCTCGCTGGCGCTGCGAAACCGGTGCGGTTCCCAGTGAACCCGGCCCATCGTGACGCTGCGCCATTGATTGACATGTGCCCGCACCCGATCAAACTGGGTGATCAATGCCCGGCCAGTGGGCTTACCGATGGCGAGCTCAAGAGGCCAACTGTCAGCTTTCAGCAGGCGCTGCTCCCGGGTATCGGCATTCTGCCACTGCCGGGCCAACTTCGCGGCCAGGTCAGTCGGTGATTTCATCACGCTGACGAATCTTTTTTGCGGCATGCACTTCCAGCTCCTCCCAACTGAGGGACGTCAGGGTGGCTTGAAGGTCCTTGCGATGAACCAGAATGGCGGAACGAGTATGAGTGCGTAACAGGCGCATTTCCTTGTTCGGGGTGACAAACAGCGGATGCAGGCCAAACTCATTTAGCGCCGAAATAATGCGCCCGGCCACCGCCTGGGAGCTTTTGGAGAAAGCTTCATCCAGCACAATGGTTCCGAATAGTGGCTGGCTGGCTCCATCTGGGCACAGCGCGTAACTGAGCGACGCGGTCAGAATGTAGCTGGCGATGATTTCCTTCTCACCACCGCTGCCACCCTGGGAGCCGGTGCGGGTTTCGATGACCTCGGCCGTCTCCCGGTCCAGCACGGAGACGGCGAACTGGAGACGATAGCGCGGGTCGAGCAGGGCCCGGGCGCCGACGGTTCGCTTGCTGTCGCTGGCATCCCGTAGCAGCCTGACGATGTTCTCCAGGGCAAGGAAGTGGCTTTCCCCGTTATCTTCCTTGAGCGCATCCGACCGTAACTGACGCTGGGCCTTTTCCAGTGTGCGCAAGCTTTCGTGACTGACCCGGCGGGGTTCCAGTTTGAGGAAACGACCCAACTGGAAATCCACCCGCTGTAACGTCTGGTTGAGGTCGGCGATACGCTCTTCAATCACCGTGACGTGGTTCTGGATAGTGGCCAGCAACTGGGTGACGCCCTGATCCGAGGACTGGTTCAGGTAGTTCAGAAAGCGCTTGAGCTTGTCCGGCAAGGCTTCCTCGTCCAGCACCCGCAGACGCTCCAGATAATCGGGAATGTCCTGCATCTCACTACCGGTTTCGGCCAGGGCGCCGGTATCCAGCGCTTTGGCTCTGCCCATTTGTTGGGTAAGATTCAGCTCGTAACCTTGCACGCTCTTGCTGAACGTTATTATCTGTTTCTCCAGTCCTCTCCGCTCATTGCGTTCGAGCCGTTCCAATACGTCGAGCTGATCATCAGCTGGTGTGGTGAGGTGCTTTTGGGCAAGCGTCTGTTGATTGTCTGTGAGGCCGTCACCAACACGCTCCAAGGCTTCGGTCTGATTCAACAGCGCGCGCTGGCGCTTTTCAGTGACCACGGCCTGCGCACTGGCTGCTGTCGCCGACTGTTTGCGCGTTCGGGTGAGTTCTTCGTTAACCAGCTCGAACTCCAGTCGCGCCTTTTCCACATCCGAATCCGGCGTGGTGAGCACGCTGAGTTGCTCATTCAATGCCTGCAGTTGGGCCTCAGCGCCCGGCAAATCAATGGTATCAAATGAGAGTTCAACCAGTTTTCGATAAAGCTCTGCTTTGTTCCGCGTCTCCGACAGCGCCGCTTTCGCATCCCCCAGTGACTTGCGAGTCTCCGCGGCTGCGTCCTCCATTTCGGCCAACTCCTGATTCAGGCCCGCCAGCCGGTCCCGGTTGTCGAAACCGGTCATCCAGCCCCTGTTCAGTCGCTGCTCATCACGTTTCTCGAACAGCCCGCGCTTGCCGGACATCAGCCCCTGTATCGTCATCCCGTGGGGGGTTTCCCACAAGGCTTCCGGGGAGTCAACACAGTGTCGGTCAATGCCCGCCAGCAACTGCTTCAGGGCTTCACGATGGGTATGCTTTTTGAAGTTGAGCTTGTGGGTATAACCATCGTCCAGAAACCGAGCGGGGGCCTCAGGTTCCTTGGCTTCCAGCAGGCGAACATAAAGCCGGTTGTCACGACGGCTGATCCACTCCAGTGTGGTCTTCATCGCCGCGGGCGGCACCAGTAACCGCAGGCGGTGACCGCCCAGCGCCCGCTCAATGGCACCGCGCCAGTCACGTTCTTCGGGCTTGACTTCAATCAACTCCGCGACAAACGGCAGGTTGTCCTCGGGCAGATTCAGCGCCGCCGCCAGCTCGGTTCGGAACGCCTGATACTTGCCCTCGATATTCGAGCCGGGACGGGCTTCGATGAGGCGGATTTCAGCGTTCAGTTCCGTGATCGCCGTGTCCTGTTGCTGTTGCTCCACGGCAAGATCAAGGAACTTCTGATCCTGGTCGTTCTGCAAATCGGTCAGTTGCTGTCGTTGCGCCTGGCCGTGGCGCTGGTTGATAGCCAGCGCTTCCGGCGTCAAAGTCTCTTCAAGACCGAGTTTACCAACCAGAACCCGATAGTCCCGGGCATTCCGACCCCGCTCATCAACCCAACGCTGCTGGCTGTGGATCTGGCTTTTGAGTTGCTCAATGCTGGCGCCGCCAGCCTGCAGGTAGATATCCTTGAGGGCATCCGCTTTAACTTGCAGCGAATCGACCGTGGCATCGAGCGCTTCGATCTGTGTCGTATGGCGCTTAAGCTGAACTCGCAACTGCGCAGCCTGATCTCCCCACAACCGATAACCGGCCAGGGCATACCACACCGGCAGAATGGCCTGTAACGACCGCTGCTGGGTCAACTGTTCGGTGGCCGTCTGATGATCCTGATAGGTCGATGCGATTGGCAATAGCGACTGATGCTGACGGCGGGCCGTTTCCAGTTCGGCATGGATGGCAGCCAGGTCGTCAAACTCGCTGGCGACCTCTGCGGCCCGGTCAAAGGCGGCATGATCATCCAGCACCAGTTCGCGGAAAATCTCGTTAATGCTGTTGAGCTGCTTCAGGCCAGCGGCGCGATTAAGCAAGGTAAAGGCGTTTTCGCCCACTTCAAAGAACCGCCGGACATGGGCCAGGTAGGCTTTCTTGCTGTCCTGGATATGCAAACCCGGCGTATCACGCCCCCGTTGCTTCAGATCCCGGGCGCCGCCTTCGTGATGGATGGCCAGCCAGTTGTCAAGCAGCTCGTCGTCGCGGTCACTGAACAGCCACAGGCGCTTGAGATCGGACATGGACGAACTGCCGCTATCAACCCAGAACAAAGCGGCAATGCGGATCGCCTTGTCACTATTACTGAAACGGGCGCTGATCGCGGTGAGTGTCTTACCCGGACGCGCTACATGGTTGTTGTCGCCACTGTTGTTGCCGGCCCCTGACACACCGCGAATATACGATATCAGATCCCGGTCGCTTTCATGGCCGCCGGTGGACGCCAGATTATAACGCGGCTGGTGGGTGATCAGTGTCATCAGCGCATCGACCAGCGTGGTTTTGCCGCTGCCCGTGGGGCCGATGATGGCGGTTCCCTTCGGATCAATTTCGGCACAATGGCGACCGCCAAACGGCCCCCAGTTGTATAAATCCAGATGGGTGAGGATAAACGTCGATGATGGCATTACCTGCACGGGAAACAGGTCGTCCTGCGATAGGCTCATTCGGTATCACCTACATCTGAAGCCGGTTTTTCAACTGGTTTTTTAACCGATTCGTCAGATTGACGGCCCAATTGCTGACGAAAGTGCTGCAACAGATTTTTGAGGTTCTCCGGGTTGGCCAGATGGGTAATGATCGGGCGGATCGTGACCTGATCGAGGGTATCCACCTCGGAAACAATGCCATGGTTTTTCAGGTTCTCCAGCAGATTGCGCAGGCGTTTCTGCTCCCGAACGTCACTGCCGGTTTCGCCCAGATAGAGCTGAAGCTGCGGCAGCAATTCGTCCAGTTCCACCACCGCATCACTGGCACCGAGCCCTGCCTCCTGCTCGTGGGCGACAAAGTGCTGTCGCAGAATCGCCACCATTAGGGACTGTTCAAGGTTCAGGCGCTGTCGCCGCACCAACGGGTGCGTCCATTCATCGTCTTCTTCGGAAAACACCTGCTCCGCCACCACCAGAAACGCCAGACCCCGGACATCATCAACCCGAACACGCAGATCGAATGGCTCCAGGATCTGGTTGATGGTTTGGGTCTGGTTGATCGTGGTCTGGTAGAGATTCGGCTTTCTGTCGGCTTCGAGCAAGCCGAATTTCATCAACTGCTGCACGGCGGTTTTGATGTTGCGGGAGGTATACCTGGCCGACCCGTCAGGGGATGCCGTATCATCCTCTGCGCCCAGAGGAGATTCCGGCTCAATTCCCGGTTCCTCGTGCCCGGGCGTGTGCGGTTTCGCTGTCATACGGTCGAAAATACTGGGCATGGCGTTACAACTCCCGGTCGATGGCTTTCAGCGCGTCGCTGGTCAGCGCAACTTTTGGCACGTCGAAGCGCAGTTTGATGCCACTGTAATCCGTAACTTCAACCGACTCCCGACTCGTATTGACGGGCAGATCAGCTTCGCGGACCATGCTCAGCCAGAGCGCCACGGTTTCCAGATCGTGGGTTGGCGGTAGATGACTCGCCAAGTCGCTGATACTCATGACTTGATCGGTCACGGTCAGCAGTTGCAGGGTATCCTGGAACAGCGCTTCACGATTCAGACCATCAAAGGCCCGCCAGAAATCATCCTCAATATCGTTCAGGCTCATTGCCTGCTCGCCTAATTGCAACTCGCCTTTGGCATCATGCTCAGCGGATTTAAATCGCAACCGATCTACACTTGGCAGGCCCGAAACCGAGATGGCAACGGGTGGCAGGGATGAGTCACTTTTGCGAACCGTATGACTGGCCCAGTCAACGTGCAGCGCCTCACCCAGAATCTCATTGAGCAATTCACCCACCCGATGATGCTCCGCTGCCAGGCCGGTTTTGAGAAAACCTTTTACATCCCGCTCACTGCGGGCTCGGGCCCGGATTACCGTGGCCGACTCCCCCACCAGACGAATAACCAGCCAGCGCAGATCATCCTGTTGGTGGCGGGTCAGGGCATTGCCGGCGGCCGGGTGTTTGAGAATCGTCCGCAACCGGTGCTTCATATTGTCCAGTTCAACGGAGCGCCCCAACTGCTGGTAAAAGCCGTGGAAAACCTGCCCCTCTGCGGTTTCCAGCAAATCGTCGTGGCCGTCCAGCAGTTTGTCGACAATCTCACCCCGGTGATGCTGCTCACCAACAATGAACTGCCGCAGCGTGCGATCCGCCTCCCGGTAGGAATCCTCAACCCGACGAAAATCGGCCCGTAGGCTGGTAGCCAGATTAAACACCTCGCGGATACCTTCGGCGGCCTCAGCGCCCCGCAACACCTCGAAGTGACCCGCTTCGACCTCCGACAGTTCCTGCTCCAGCGCCTTGATTCTGCCCTTGATGTGATCTGCCCGACTCTGCGCATCGGGGTTCAGCCGGGTTTCAAGGTTTTCGATCTCACGCTGGACGGTAGCTAGGCGGGAGGCGGTGGAAGTCATGATGCGATCATTGAGACCATCCACAAACTGCAAGGCTTTTTGCAACGCGTCAGTGGCAACCAGCCGCCCCTCCCGCTCAACAATCAGCCCTCGCCGGATCCAGGAACGCAGCTCTCGGCGCGCATCTCCGGCCGGATCGTCCGAGATCGAACCGAATTCGTCATTGTTGGCATGCTGGGTCAGGGTCGATGCCAGCATCTGCAGCGCATCGTCAAACAGAATGTCGTCCCGACTCTGCTCAAACAATGTTTGCAGACAGCTTAAAACCAAGGGCGCGCGCGGTGACAACAGCAATCGCCAGGCTGCATGCTGATGCCTGGCGAGGATGTAGGATTGCGTTCGGAGCTGGGTGTCTTCTTGCATAATCAGGTCTGAGTAAAACGGTTGGACACGACAAGCCTAACATGGCTTGCGCTCACTGACTGAGGCTTTCCCGCATCGAGCCGGAATCCATTACCGTGGACGAGGTTGCGCCCTGCGACAATAGATGGCTTCAACGGACTTGACGGGCTGGGGTTTCTTGGCCATGGAAGTTAATGCCTTATTGCATGGATTCGCGGGTCAAAATCGCGTTCAGGGCGAGATTGATGTAGTAATTCGTGCGCCCTTTTTTCAGCTCGTGCAGAAAGCCGCCTTCGGTCAGGGCATCCAGATACTTGGTAGCGGTCAGGCGACAGTGCTTCCAGCGGCGACAGCGGCATTCCGGTCATTCGCTTCGGTCCTTTCGAATACGATTCGTCAACTCAATATGTATAGTAAAAGGCATTTTCTTATACACGTTGCTGTGCATATATATAGTTTCGACCAAATTTCTATACACACAAAAGTATTGTCGCGAATTGCTCACGCCGCCTCCTCGTTCAACTGTGCAGCCACCATTCGATCAAACTCCGTTTTCACCTTCGCGGCAAAACTCCGACTCCCAGTCGCTGTCGAGAATCACCCAACTGAGCTGGCCGAACAGGTGCAGTTTGGGCTCCTCACCGGGATCACGCCACTTGGTGTAGAGCAGTCGCTGGGTAATATGGAACAACAGTGATGAGCGACGCATATCTTTAATATGGTCGAGGCTCAAATCGGCGCTTTTTAGGCATTTTCTTGCCAATATGCTCCCAAAGGTTCCGGTACATGGGCATTTCGTTGCCTGGAATGTTCTCCGCCACCGGCACACGCGGCAGTTTGCCGATGCCGCACTCAATAGCGTCCATCAGCAAAAAATCGCTCATGGTCCAGGAAACCGCGTGTGAACTTTTTACTGTTGGGCTTGCGAACAGCGGTGTTGGCGCTGTCCAGATGTTCCAGAAAACGCTGTCCATTCTTACCGATTTTCGGCGCCACTTCGGTCAACCAGATCGCGGTTTCGACTGCTTCAACCTGACAGAAGAAGGGAAATCCGACAGACCCCAAAAACCTTGTCGCAGAGGCTAAAACGTAGGAGGCGTGTTTACCCAGAGAACCCGGGCGATGGTTCTATCGGGATTGCGGTAGCGATGGCGGCGCTTCGATGAAAACGAGAAAGAATCTCCCGTTTGGAGAAAGAAGGTGTCCCCGTCGACCTCGAGTTCCAGGCAGCC
>JBDNIR010000305.1:0-4432 GCA_041688195.1 Marinobacter sp. | reverse complement strand
TTCCCTGGCCGTACCGAAGCCGGCAATCTGGCGCATTGTCCAGTTTCGGCCCCGATACATGGTGGGGTATGGTCCCCGGGTGAACGGATATTGCCCAGGGAGGCCAACATCCTCGAACGAGGTGTCTTTGACATCCAGTGGCGTATACGTGCGTTTCGTCGGCATACCGGAAGCAGTGGTATACTCTGACTGGCTCTCCGGCGCTCGTTTAACAAAGGACGAAACTTCGTTCTTTTCCCACTGGTCGAACTCTTTTCCAATGTGCTTGAGTGCAGCGGGGTCATACTGGTCAGTGTGATTCATGAATCGTCTCCTTCATGGCTTTTAGCAAGGTCACCGCGGCTCCATGGGGATCCAGTTCGCGTTGAGTAACCTTTTTGAGCAGCTCTTCGGTTTGCAACCTGCTGTCACGTACAAAATTGTCCCGGACGATCTCTTCGGCAACTTTCACCACCCGGGTTAACGCAATCTGGCGTCGCCGTTCGGTGATTTCGCCACTTCGTTCCAGGTGCTCTGCGTGGCGATCAATCGCGGCCATCAACTCGCCGAAACCGGTGTGCTTTTCTGAACTGGTCGGCACCACCGGCACTCGCCAGATTCCCTCACCCGGCTCAAGACTCATCGTCAGCATGGCCTTGAGTTCCTGGATGGTTTTGTTGGAGTCCGGCCGGTCCGCCTTGCTCACCACATGGACATCGGCAATCTCCAGCACCCCTGCCTTGATGGCCTGAATGTCGTCACCCAGCCCAGGCGCGTTGACAACCACGGTGGTGTGAGCTGCACGCACGATATCGACTTCGTCCTGACCCACGCCGACCGTCTCGATCAGGACCACGTCGAACCCTCCTGCATCCAGAAGGTCGACCGCATCCAGGGCCGGTCTGGCCAGGCCACCCAGGGTTCCCCGGGTTGCCATACTGCGAATGAACACCCCAGGGTCGGAAACCAAGTCTCCCATACGGATACGATCACCAAGAATCGCACCACCGGAAAAGGGGCTTGAGGGATCAATGGCAACGACACCGACCGTGCGGCCACTTGCCCGGTATTCATGGACCAGCTGCGTGACGAGGGTCGACTTCCCTGCCCCCGGCACACCTGTAATGCCCACCACATGGGCGCGGCCGGTGCTCTTGTACAGCTCGGCCAGGGCCTGGCGCACTTCAGGGTCGCCGCCACTTTCAACCCGAGTAATCAGCCTGGCGATGGCGCGGAGGTGTCCTTCCCGCACCCGTTCAACCAGCTTCATCGAGGATACGCGGTTAATCATTTAACCCCCTCGCTTCTGGTTAAGGCTCTGGTAAAGGTCCCGGTCGTCAACTACCCGCTGGGCCTTGAAATCAGTGCGCGGGAAGGTGTCTGGCTCGACCATGACAACCCGTGCCCGCACACCCAACACTCGGCTGAGTACGGCCTTCACCTGTTCTGCCAACGCCCTGACCGCATCCGGGCCCCAGCTCGCGACCTCCTGGTTAAACTCCGCCTGTACAGCCAGCTCATCCATTGAGCCACCGCGTGAAATGATGATCCGGTGCTCGCCGCCATAACCGGCAAGGCCTTCCAGAATTTCAGCGATGGCGCTGGGGTAGACGTTTTCACCACGGATCTGGAACATATCGTCGATCCGCCCGTAAATGCCTTTCGGCAGTCTCGGATAGGTGCGGCCGCAGGGGTTGTCTTCCATCACCCAGTGGGTCAGGTCGCCGGAAACCATGCGAATCATCGGCTGGGAAGTTCGCTCAAGATGGGTGTAAATGGGGGTGCCTTGCTCACCGTAGGGAACACGGCGGTTGGTATTCGGGTCCGCCACTTCGGTGTAAACAATGTCCTGCCACAGCAGCATACCCTCGGTGTCGGCGCTTCCGGACGCGTGCATCCACGGCGTCAGCTCGGCCATGGTTCCGCAGTCAACCACCCTGGCACCGTAGATATCCTGAATCTTGTCCCGTATAGACGGAATGGACCCGCCCGGCTCGCCGGAGAAGAAAAGCACCTTGATACCGAACTCCCTGGGATCAACCCCTTCCTCACGGGCCACTTCCGCCACCCTTAGCGCATAGGAAGGTGTGGAGTAGAGGCCGGCGGGCTTCATCATTGCCAACCAGGTGACCGCTCGCGCAGTCATTCCAGGAGCGCCGGCGCCGAAGGGGAAGGCTTTGCAGCCCAGCCTCTCGGCGCCGATCAACGCGCCCCAGGACCCCATATAGAGACTCAGGATGGCAGCCACAAACACCGTATCGCCGGGCCTCAGGCCCATACCCCACATGATCCGGGCATGGTTGTTGGCAATGGTTTCCCAGTCTCGCCGGGAAATGCCGAAGGCGGTGGGCCGGCCGGTTGTGCCGGAGGTGCCATGGATATGATGAATATCGCTTTCCGGGCAGCAAAGGTAGTCTCCAAAAGGCGGATTTTTCGCCTGGGAATCACGCAATTCCTGTTTGGTGACGACAGGAACCTGTTCAAAGTCTGCGAGGGTACGGATGTCATTGGCCTTTATACCGGCCTCATCCCATTTGCGTTGATAAAACGGCGAGTGATCGTAAGCGTAGGCCATCACTTCGTGGATGCGCGCAACAATTAACTCATCACGCTTGTCAGGATCCATCGTTTCACGGTCCCGAAACCAGTAGGCGCTGCTCGGGTCGGGAAAATAGTCGTTGTTGTAACTGGAGGGAAAATTCCACTCTTCCATCGGAGACTCCTGATATTGTTATTGGTGGTCATCTGAGGAAACCTGTCATGGACGCCCGGGCGTCATGGTGCCGTATTTATCGGGCACCACGGTCTGCGACCAATTGCCGGAACGAATCAATAATTTCCTGGGGAGGAGTGTCCTGGAGAAGAATCTTGTGGACGCCCATCTGGTACAGCTCTTTGACATCGTCGTCCGGGATGACACCGCCACCCGCAACGATCATGTCTTCCGCTTCCCTGGCTTTCAGGAGCTCCAGTACCTTGGGAAAAATGTGCATGTGCGCACCCGAGAGCAGGCTGATACCGAGGATATCCACATCCTCCTGGATAGCGGCATCCACCACTTCCTCCGGCGTGCGATGCAGCCCGGTATAGACCACGTCCATGCCAGCATCCCGTAGCGCACGTGCGACAACCTTTATGCCTCGATCATGACCATCCAGACCGATCTTTGCCAACATTACGCGTATTACATTTGCGTTATTGTCATTATTTTGCATCGTATTCTCCTTGGATTACGTGATTCCGCTGCCGCTTCTTTTCAGAGATTCACGGGAGTCTTCAATTTCTTGCTGAAGCCGCTTCGATGCGGTTTCCACATGCTGCCTCGCAAGCGTTTCAGCGTTCGGCACGTCACCGGCCAACACCGCATTGAGTATTGCCTCGTGCTCTTCCCAGATCTGTTGCTGATTTCTCTGGACGATAAGAATGTCGCTCATCACACGCCTTACGTGGTTCCAATGAGCCTCCATTGAATCCAGGATGAAGGTGTTTCCCGCCAGCTCGTAGATGAAGCCGTGAAAACGCATGTCAGCCTCGATAAGAGCGGGAAGGTCATGCGCCTTCCCTGCTGCGTACCCTTCATCAATAATGTCCTCTCCATACTTCCGCGACGCGGCATCCACCCGCTGAGCGGCGAGCCCGGCACTGATCAGGTCAATCCCGCACCGGAACTCATACAACTGCGCCACAAAATTATCATCGAGCACCGAAACCATCAGGCCTCGACGCCCTACAGCGGAAAGGAAGCCATCATCGCGAAGACGCTGCATGGCCTGGCTGACCGGTAACCGTGAGACATCCAGTCTCTCGGCCAGCGTCTCCTGGGTAACCCGCTCACCCGGCTTGAGCAGACCTTCAACGATGGCATTGACCACGGAGTCGTAAATGAGCTCCGGCAGGTTCTTTTCGGCTTGGATTTTCTTCATCGATGACACTCCACGTCGCAACTCGCCGGCTCTCGTTTGCATACAGTATTCACTATTTAATCCCTATTGATCCTACAAACACATTAGACTTTAGTCTAATTTTTGAACACGATCATACCCGCCGTTGTTCCTGGCCGAACGGTGGGAGCCTAAAAAAATTAAGAAAATCAGGGTGGAAGCGTGGGTCCGAATGTGACGACCCGGTACAAGGGGAGGTAATCAGGGAGAGGTCGAGACCAGAGAGATTCGTTCAGCTTCCCTGAGGCGGCTCAAGCAGGTCAATGCTGGCGTCGTATACCGCGTTCAAAAAATCAACCAGCACCACGGCGGACAGGCCCCATATCTGGTAACGCTCCCAACGGTAACAGGGCACATAAAAGGTGTTATCAAGGAAGTTGAGGGGGTCTGTACGCTCGCGGTTGTCGTCCAGGAAGAACTCAACCGGCACCCGGAAAATGCTCTCGATTTCTGCCGGGTTGGCCGTCAGCGGGTGATCGTCGGGTATCACGCCAACGTATGGAGTTACCAGT
>JBDNIR010000304.1:0-2081 GCA_041688195.1 Marinobacter sp. | reverse complement strand
GGTAAGAGGCATCTGATTTGAGGCGCAACTCATGATTGAGTATTGTCGAGGGAATCTACTGGAAGCGGACGCAGAAGCCCTGGTGAATACGGTTAATACTCAGGGAGTCATGGGCAAAGGGCTTGCCCTGGCATTCAAAAATACGTTTCCGGAAAATTTCCAGGCCTATGCCCAGGCTTGCCAGTCCGGCCAGGTAGAGACCGGAAAGATGTTTATAACCGAGCAACAAGCATTGCTCGGTCCGCGCTGGATCATCAACTTTCCAACCAAGCAACATTGGCGTGCCCCATCGAAGCTGGAATGGATAGATCAGGGGCTGGCAGATCTCAGAAAAATTCTGGCCGAGAACCAAATCCTATCCGTTGCCATACCGCCACTTGGGTGCGGTCTTGGTGGTCTGGACTGGCAACGGGTCAAACCGCGAATTGAAGGTACGCTTGCTGACCTCGGTAGCACCCGGATACTGATCTATGAGCCCTTATAGCTTTGATCCAGAAGCTACAAAGCCATGATCAAGTGCAACTCGCAGACAACGAAATGAATACCATACTTGCTGGGCACTTTATCCCCACTGAACAGCTGAGAGCGGATGATTTTCAAGGCTTCTTTGAAGAGCGCAAGCAGCTTTTAATGGGATCGATTGAAAAAGCGATGGGCAAGAAATCTCTGGCGTGAGAGCAACTCATGATCAAGTTTTGCCGAGGAAACGGTTTGTGAGCCGTTGCAGCGTTGGTAGGCTTGATCCTCTACCGCAGGCGACTGCGCTAACTCTTAAAAACAGCCCCGCTTTTGCGAATAAGCTGCAGGAAATTGATACACGTTACCCCTACATCCTGCAGCTCACAGACCGCTGGAATTTTGTACTTGGCGAGAATATCGGGCTTTCCGAACTGGCGTCCTTCGTCAGAGATCAGTGTCAATCCATGAGCACTTGCCGTGGCAATGATGAAGATGTCGTTCTCACCAACGCCCTTGGTGTGATACTGATCCTCTTCGATACCCAGCAAGTGTTTTATTCGTAGGGATTCGGCCAACACTTCGGATGTCAAAGGTAATACGGTGATGCCGTTGCCTTTCAACCACTCCGCGCATTCCGGAGTTTTCTTTACCACTTCCTCCAGCGCCACATCAGGAATAGCGAGATTTCCATTCACGATTTCTTGCTCTAACCAGTCCCAGAGCGGAGGGAACAGCTCTGGTGGATAGTTATCCCAAGCGTGAATGATCGACGACGCATCAAATAGAGGCATGCGTATCTTCCAGCTGACGCAGGTCTGATATTTTCAGGTTGTCCAAATAGGAACTTGCCCTGGCTAAAGTGATGCGCTGTTCATGCAAAGCGTCCAACACAGTACCCACATAGCTTTTTCCAAAGACCCTCACCGGCTCCTTGAAACGATAGCGGGCGCCGCCACCTCCCTTACGGTCGGGCACGGGCAAGGATTGTTTCCATTTACGATAGGCCTGGTAGTCTTCCTGAGGAAGGAGCCCGGAATCAGTCATCCTCCGCAGAATGACTTCTGGGCTAACACACCAGCGACGGGAATAGTCTTCAAGGAACAGGTCATACGCTGTTACGTCATCCGCCGGGAACCGCTGGAGGTCTGGTACCTCGAGGAACTCCTCTGGCACAAGCAAATTCCCGGCAAACCGATTAGCCGCCACTTCGTTGGCACTGTGGCTATGGAAGTCGTCTTCGTCGTCGACAAAGCTCTCACGGTGAAGCAGCAAGTGCCCCAATTCATGCATCATGGTGAAGGCCTGGGCACCCTCAGAGAGCTGCTTCTTGATGAAGATGACAGGGAAGCTGTCAAAAAACAGGGAAAAGCCCCGGATGGCACTCTCTTTTGGAATCTGCCACTGGCCGGCATACCCGTTGCTCAGGAACACCAGAATGTTTTTAGCCTCAACGGCTGCCCGCATATCGGCAAAACTCTGCGCCGGCTGGAGCCCGAGCCAGGCGCGAGCCAACTGCGCTGCCCGCTCTGGTCGCGGAGCATTCCCCGTAATTTCTTCCGGGTACCAATCTGGCTCAACTGGCTCCCCGAGGTCTTCAAGGAGGCTCAGGTAAGTCAGACGCT
>JBDNIR010000303.1:0-21015 GCA_041688195.1 Marinobacter sp. | reverse complement strand
TGCGCTGTCTCAGGTCGACCGGATGTACGTTACCCAGGTACACGCAGAAGTGGAAGGTGACGCGTATTTTCCGGAAGTGGACTGGGATGAGTGGGAGGAAATCGGACGGGAGGATTTCTCCGCGTCCGATAACAATCCTTACGACTACAGCTTCGTCGTTTATCAGCGCTTGTCGTCAGTCTGACGGGCGGGCCCGTTTGCCTGGTGGCTTGCCACCGGGCTTGCCGCCTTTAAATGCGGGCTTGTTAGGGCCGCCTCTGCCAGAACCTTTCTTGAAGGCCGGTTTAGGCCCGCGACGCTCATTGCCACCGTCCCGACCGCGGCGCTCCGGTGAAGGAATCGGCAGCGCTGCAGGTTGCTCCAGTGGCAATGCGCCAGGCTGGGCCGTTTCCATCCAGCATGCCATGGCACCGGCGAGGATCGTGATGTCGATGTTTTTGCGTTCCGAAATACCTCTCAGCATCTCAACCGCTTTTTCAAGCTTACGGTCCTCTGCAAAGGCCATTAGCTGGGTTTCAAACTGCTCTTCCCGCATTTTCTGCAGGTCGGTGGGCGACGGCAACTGGTAGGCTTCCATCGGCGAGTTGGTGGCGCGTTCAAGGGTACGCAACCAGCTGCGTTCCCGCGGCGTGACCAGCAAGATCGCCTTGCCTTCGCGGCCAGCACGGCCGGTGCGTCCGATACGGTGAATGTAGGCTTCGGTATCGTAAGGCACGTCATAGTTAATAACGTGGGTGATTCTGGGGACATCCAGACCCCGTGCCGCTACGTCCGTAGCGACGACGATATCTCTTTTGCCATTTTTGAGGTCCTCAACCGTCAACTCGCGCTGACGCTGGTTGAGATCGCCGTTCAAAGGCGCTACGGCATGTCCGCGGGCCGAGAGCTTCTCCGCCAGCAGGGTAGTTTCCGCTTTGGTGCGCACAAATATAAGGGTGGCATCGAAGGGCTCCACTTCCAGTATGCGGGTCAGGGCATCGAGCTTACGCTCTGCATAAACCGGCAATACGAACTGCTTGGTGCGCGCGACGGTTTTGGTCTGGCTTTCAATTTTAACTTCGGCGGCATTGCTCAGGTATGTCTGTGCCACTTTTCGGATCGGGCCAGGCATCGTTGCAGAGAACAGGGCGCGCTGGCAGTTATCCGGCGTAGCCGCCAGGATTTCTTCAACATCGTCAATAAAGCCCATGCGAAGCATTTCGTCGGCTTCGTCCAGAACCAGTGCTTTTACGGTATCAAGCTTCAGGGTGCCCCGGCGCAGATGATCCAGTGTACGCCCCGGGGTGCCCACGATAACCTGGGCCCCGCGCTTCAGCGCTTTGAGCTGCGGGTAGAAATCCTGACCACCGTATATCGGCAGAACCTGAAAACCGCGAATTTTGCTGGCGTAGGTGGCAAAAGCTTCGGCTACTTGAATGGCCAGCTCGCGGGTTGGCGTCAGGACGAGGATCTGAGGTTCTTTGGCATTGTGATCAATGCGGCTCAGTAAGGGCAGCGCGAAGGCCGCCGTTTTACCGGTACCGGTCTGGGCGGTACCCAGCAAATTATCGCCGTTAAGCAACAGCGGAATGGCCTGCGCCTGAATCGGCGAGGGTTTCTCATAACCGACAGCAACCACAGCTTCGAGGACGGCGGGATCAAGACCGAGATCGGCAAAGGACAATTCAGACATTAATGTACTCGGGATTCTGAGGAGGATGAGGTGCATCGCAAGGCAATGCGTTAATAACGGCTATATTAGTTGGTTTGGTTGATATTTGATAGGCACGATTTGTTGTTAGTTGTATGCATTTTCCCTGACCCGGTATGAGCCTCTTCCCCGTTTGTAAGGTGACACCCCAGACATTGCAGCTGGTAGTTGACCTAAAGTGTATAGTTTGCACGGGCGAATGGCGTTTGCGAGGCTGGCACTTCTAAAGCTTTATCACGGCCAGATATGAAACGATTCCGACTTAAGGAAAATCCGTGAAACCGATGAAAACGATAAAAGTGCTGGTCGCCAGCGTGATCGCGGTAGTGGTCATGGTGGGTGTTGCCCGGTTCTCTTACACGCCAATGATCCCCGAGATGGTTGAAGCTCTGGGGCTGAGCAAATCCGTGGTGGGCATGCTGGCGACCGTGAACTACGCCGGTTACCTCACCGGTGCGCTGCTTATCACCCGGGTCAGCAATCTCGACCTCAAGGTAAAGCTGTACCAACTCGGGCTCGTGGTTGCGGTGGTTTCAACGGTTCTTATGGGTTACACCACGGAAGTGTGGCTGTGGTTCGTGTTGCGCTTTGTCTCCGGGCTGAGCACTTCAGCGGGCATGCTGCTGGGCGCCGGGCTGCTGATGAGCTGGCTGATCAAAAATAATCAGAAATCTGAGCTTGGGGTGTTCTTTTCCGGCATCGGGCTCGGCATTGTCCTGACTGCCGTGGTGGCAGAGCTGATCAGGGACGCTTTCACCTGGGATCAGCAATGGGTGATCTATGGGCTTGTGGCGCTGGTGCTGCTGGTGCCAGCCTGGTGCTGGATGCCGGATTACCGGGCCTGCGCCTTGCCAAGAACGGGGGGCGAAGGTGCCGGGGATGAGCGGAGCCGCTTTATTCGTATTCTTCAGCTGGCCTACTTCTGCGCCGGCGTGGGTTATGTGGTTACGGCCACGTTCCTGGTGGCCATCGCCGAGTCCATTCCTGAGCTCAGCGGCCACGGCTGGCTGATCTGGCTTATTGCCGGCCTTGCCGCCACCCCGGCCTGCTGGCTCTGGGATGTGTTCTCGCGCCGGTGGGGGCAATGGCTGGCACTGTATCTGGCTTACACGCTCAACGCCGTGAGTATCCTGATGCTGATCGTCAACACCAGCATGGCCAGCGTGATGCTCAGTGCCGTGATTTATGGTGCCAGCTTTATCGGTATTGTCAGCATGATGCTGGCGATGGTCGGGCGTGTGTTCCCCGAAAACCCGTCCCGGCCCATGAGCCGGCTGACCTTCAGCTATGGTATCGCCCAGATGTTGGCGCCGGCTGTTGTCGGCTATCTGGCTGATGTGGAAGGTAATTACACCAACGGCCTTTGGCTTACCCTGCTGGTGATGGCGCTTGGTGTGGTGATGCTTCATCTCGCGTGCCGGGCCAAGGACAGAGAAACAGCATCAGCCTTTTCAGGTTAACTTCTCTCCTTCCATTGAACCAATGGTGAATTTATTCAGCGTTTTGGTCGGACCATTTGGCTCCGGTGCTTCGCTCAAATTCGCATCTTCCTCTTCGGCCTCGAGAATTGGCTTGTCCGTGTAAAGGTAAATGTTCATCTGTTCGGAAAAGTCCGGAGTGATTTCAAGGGAGGTACCGAAACCACACCCTGATTGACTTTTTTGCCGAGCAATACCAGCAGATTGAAGAAAACTGACACCGCGTCTGGTCAGGACCTTTAGGTTGGGTGTGATACAGTATTGGTAAATCTTTGGCATTGCCGGAGGGAATAGTATGGGTATGACTGCAGGAAAACTGGTTGTGTTCTACGACGGCTCCTGCCCCTCATGCATCAGGGACCGCGAGCGCTATGAAAAGCGGGCAGGCAAAACGGGTGAATCCGTCGAATGGCTGGACATCACCGGTCAGGACGATCTGTTGCGTCGGGAGGGAATTGATCCGGACAAGGCCCTCAGAGAGCTTCATGTAAAGGATGCCAGCGGCCAGATCCACAGCGAGATGGACGCTTACATCCTGCTCATGTCGCGGGTGCCGGTGCTCAAGCCGTTGGCCTGGCTCATTGGCTTGCCTGTTATCCGACCTATACTTGCCTGGCTCTACCACAGCTGGGTTGATCGTCGACTGGAGGGCCGGGGCTAATCCTGTATCAACAATACTCCCGGGCTGCTCAGGGCGTCACAATATTGAATTTCTCCTCAGCTTATCCAGCATGCTCCCTTCAAAGCTGAGATCATCACTGAACAGCATTTTGTTCAATCCGGCCTCGCCGATCAGAATGTCCACGAACAATGGCTGGGTAAGCTGCAGGGTAGCGTCGGCATTGGCTCCGGCTTCCTGACCCGGTCCGGAGTCACAGCCAAGGCTGGCCAGAGCCAGCCTCCTCAGATTCAGGAAAGGTGATGCACGTCTTGCATACCATATACCGGCGTTTCGAGGCCTTCTTTCCGGGCTTTTAGCTGAAGAGCCAGGTAGAGCGAATAGTGACGTGACTGGTGCAGGTTGCCACCGTGGAACCAGAGCGCCTCCTGTTGAGTCGGTTTCCACATGTTGCGCAGTTCGCCTTCCCAGGGGCCCGGGTCCTTGGTGGTGTCCGAACCCATACCCCAGCATTTGCCCACCTTGTCTGCCACCTCCTGGGAGATGATCCTTGCGGCCCAGCCATTCATGGAGCCATAGCCGGTGGCGTAGACAATCAGGTCGGCCGGCAATTCGGTGCCGTCGGTCAGGGTGACGGAGCGGGGGTTGATCCGCTCAATACCGACCCCGCTATTAAGCTTGATTTCACCCTCGGCCACCAGTTCGGACGCGCCGACATCGATGTAGTAGCCGGAGCCACGGCGCAGGTATTTCATGAACAGCCCCGAGCCATCGTCACCGAAGTCGAGCATGAAGCCGGCCTTTTCCAGACGCTGGTAGAAATCTGCGTCCTGCTCGGCGACCTGCTGGTAAACCGGAATGTGCATGTCCGGCATGATCTCGAAGGGCACCGAGGCGAAGGTGAGGTCCGCTTTCTCGGTCGTTATGCCGTTCTTTACCGCTTCTTCCGAATACAGGCCGCCGAGCACAAGCTCCATCAGGGTGTCGGATTTGATGATGTGGGTGGACGAGCGTTGGATCATGGTCACATCAGCATCGTTCTCCCACAGCGCTGCGCAGATATCATGGGACGAGTTGTTGGCGCCGAGGACGACACACTTCTTGCCCTTGTAGGCGGCGCCGCCCGGGTGTTTGCTGGAGTGGTGCTGCTCCCCTTCGAAACTGTCCATGCCCGGGATGTCGGGAATATTGGGGATGCCGGACATACCGGTAGCCAGTACCAGCTGTTTTGGGCGAAGTGTGACTTTCTCGCCTTCACGGATAACATCAACGACCCATTCCTCGCTGCCTTCGTCATAGCGGGCGCCGGTGCATTCCGTTGAACTCCAGTAATTGAGTTCCATGATTTTGGTATACATTTCCAGCCAGTCGCCGATCTTGTCTTTCGGGGCGAATACCGGCCAGTGGTCCGGGAACGGCAGGTAGGGCATGTGGTCATACCAGACCGGATCATGCAGGCACAGAGACTTGTAGCGGTTGCGCCAGGAGTCGCCGGCCTTCGGGTTGCGCTCAATGACAATCGTCGGCACATCCAGTTGCCGAAGCCGCGCTGCCAGACCGATTCCACCTTGTCCGCCACCAATGATTACGCAGTAGGGCTGGCGGCTGTAGCCCAGCTCCTGTTCGTCCTCCTGCTGTGCCTCAAGCCAGGTTTGGCGTGATTTGGTGGCGCCATGCTGAGCACCTTTGGGCCGCAGGAAGTTGCGTTTTTCCGGGAACTCTTTCAGCTCCTGCATGGTAGTCAGGAGCGTCCAGGCAGCACCATTGCGAAGGCGGATATGGCCTTTGCCCAAAGCGTCTTTGGTTTCAAAGGTGATCCAGGCTTCGGTGACACCGTCCTGTTCCGTTGCTTTTTCTGCAACTTTCCAGTTTCCGGGGCGAGCCTGCTCTGCCGTGTGTTCCAGCATGTCACGGATGCTATCCCGACCTTCCATCGTCTTGATGTTCCAGGTCATGGTAACAAGGTCTCGCCAGAAACCGTCCTGTTCAAACAGTTCGGCAGCTTGACCGGGGTCGCCCGCTTTCAGGGTTTTGTTAAACCCGTCGAGCCATTGCTGGACTCGTTGGGTGGCAGTGACTTGCGCTTCGGTTATCACAATTCTCCAGATTTACATTGTTTTTGTTGGCTGGGTGCCGGTGGCGCCCTGTACAGGAATGAATCCTTCAAAGGGGACAGAAAAAACACTTCTGATCACGATCTGTTGCGTTACACCTGTAATGTTCCCGGTTGTGGAGCATTACAGGTGTAACGCTAAATCCGGTACTAAGGGAGGGTGTCGAGATTAGTTTATCAGGTATAAGCTGATAAGACGATGCAGCAGCCTGTGTAGCGGTAAACTGCGCTGCCCTGCCCGAGGAGTGCCTGTGTGACCACGCGTTACCGGTGGTGGAGGTTTATGGTGAACAACCTGAGGCCAGTCCGCTGCTGACGGCTTTAAAAAGGCATCAGTGGAATGTCTCCGAGGTAGCTCGTTCCTATCAGGTTTCCCGGCCAACTATCTATCGTTGGATGCAACAGCAGGGGATCGAACAGCCCAGGTTTTTGGGCAAGAAGTGATAAAAAGGACGCTTGCTGAACTAAAGCCTGAATTTCCTTAGCTGGTACGAATACTGCTGCTTAAAGTAGAGTGACGACTGCCCATTTTCGATGAGCTGCACCCGTTCTGGGCCGTCGTTTTCAGGAAACTCAGGAGGCAGCATGAAAGTTTCGGTAATTAGAAGATTTCTTGCTCAGTAACCAAGGTCACTCTGGGTAGACATGTCCCTTAGCCCGCCAAAGCGCTTGTAGAACTTTTCGCCCGGGCCTGGCAACGGTCCGGAGGCGTTCTCCAGGATCTCGTCCAGCCACTGCTCGGCCCGCACATAAATTTTGCGGTATAGATTGCGGCAAAGCTGCTTGGCGCTGCGGCCTTCCCAGTCTCCCGGTAACAATTCATCGGGCAGCAGCGGGTCCCGAAGCAGAATTTTGCGGTACTCGTGAATGAGCAGGAATCGAAGAAGCAGACACTGCTCCGGGTTGAGCGTGTCTTCCGACTGCAGCTCGCGCCACAGCGGGCGGAACTGACTCAAAAAGCGCCGGTAACGACCTCCCAGCTCATCCAGGTTCCAACTCTCGCGAACCTGCAGACGGAGCGCCCTGGGGCTTTTCTGCTCTATGGGCATGGTCTGCATCACGATGGTGTCTTCCAGGGCGCCCCATTCCTGCAGCATGGGAATCAGTTCGCTGCGGGTATACCTTGGGTGCTCCATCAGGCCCGGGGCCATGCTGCCAAAACTGAGCCACCTCAGTTCCTCCCGGACTTTCTGGCGAAGCTCCGGCGACAGCTGATTCAAGTACACCAGGCACCAGCTGCCACTCCACTCTTCTGTGTCGAGATTGTAAACATGTTGGAACGCCTGTTCGAATCGGCGCAGACCGGGGCCAGTGAGGCTGTAATAACTGCATCGCCCTACCTTTTCGGCTTGCAGCCAGGACTCCTGAGCCAGGCGATACACCGAAGTACGTACCAGTCGCTGGCTAATGCCCATGGGTTCTACCAGTTTCATCAGGCTGCCAAGCCAGACATTGCCACCGCGGGGAACGATGGCGTCGCCATAGATGGTAATGATGAGAGAGCCGGCCCGGAGGGGCCGCTTCTTCTGGAAGTTATTGACGAGTAGTTCTAATTGGCTTTTTACAGTCATGGCCCTGGGTTCGCAAATAGGAATCAGTGAAACACGTTGAACGTATTATGCGGTTCTTGCGTGTCAGGTAAAGGTTTGTCGTGCTGGCGCCTTTAACAAGCGTCAGCTTTACTTAAGGTGTCTTGGGCGGACTCTCTTAAATCGGTTGACATGGAAGTTATGATACAATAACTTCGATTTATATTCTTCAACGGTATCGAGTTTTGCCGGGAACAAAGAATCAGGATTGCTGTAATCACGGATGAAGTAATAAAAACAACCCGACAACGGGCGAAAGTCTGAATCATGTGGCGCGAAAGTCCTGAAAAGCTTTCAAACGTTGTTTTGCTTCTGAGAAATGATGGGGGTAACTCAGGCCCCGCACAATTCCGGAGAATAAAAACAATGCTTAAGACAATGATGCGTCGCGCAGGAAAATGCGCAGCAGTTGCTGCTGCCGCTCTCATGATGATGAGTGCCCAAGCGGCTGAGCCAATCAAGATCGGGTCGTTCCTGTCTGTTACAGGTCCGGCATCCTTCCTTGGCGATCCCGAGCTTAAAACGCTCGAGATGTACGTCGAAAAAATCAATGAAGAAGGTGGTGTTTTGGGGCGTCAGCTGGAGTTGATCCACTATGACGACGCTGGCAACGCCTCTTCTGCCCGTAACTTCGCCAGCCGTCTGATTCGCTCGGACCAGGTTGATATCATCGTTGGCGGCAGCACCACCGGCGCCACCATGGCAGCGGCACCTCTGATCGGGCAGGCGCAGGTTCCCTTTATTTCCCTGGCGGGTGCCGTGGTTATTACCACGCCGGTGAAGAAGTGGGTGTTCAAGACTCCACAGTCTGACCGTATGGCCGCAGAGCGTATTCTGTCCGACATGAAAGATCGCGGCATCACCAAGATCGGGCTGATCTCCGGTACCGGTGGTTTTGGTAGTTCCGGCCGTACCCAGACTCTGGAAGTGGCAGAACAGATGGGCATGGAAGTCCTGGCTGATGTTACCTACAGCGGATCTGATACAGACATGACTGCCCAGCTGACCAATATCCGTAACACAAACGGCGTTGAAGCGGTTCTGAATTTCGGTTTCGGTCAGGGTCCGGCCATTGTTACCCGCAATTACGCCCAGTTGGGTATAGAGCTTCCGTTCTATCAGTCCCACGGCGTGGCGTCTGACAGCTTCCTTGAGCTGGCCGGTTCTTCTGCGGAAGGCCTTCGCCTGCCGGCGTCACCGCTGCTGGTTCCGGACTCACTGCCGGATAGCGATCCACAGAAAGCGGTGGTTCAGAACTATAAGTCTGAGTACGAGGCGCGCTGGGATTCCAAGGTTTCAACTTTTGGCGCCTACGCCTACGACGGCTTGATGCTGGCGGTACGGGCGATTGAAGCGGCCGGCTCTACCGAACCTGAAGCCGTTCGGGAGGCTCTGGAAAATATCAAGGGCTACGTTGGGGTAACCGGTGAGTTCAACATGTCTCCGGACGACCACAACGGCCTCAATGCAACTTCCTTCCGCATGCTGGAAGTCCAGAATGGCGAGTGGAAACTGATTAACTGATAGTCCTTTCACCTGTCTCGCGGCTGGCGGCTGCCCCAGTGGGTAAGGCGCCAGCCGACGTTCGACCGGAACCACCGCTATGCTCGCAGAATTCTTACAGTATTTATTCACCGGGATTACTATCGGCGCAACCTATGCCCTGATAGCCCTGGGTTTTACCCTGATCTATAACTCCAGCCATGTCATCAACTTCGCCCAAGGCGAATTCCTGATGATTGGAGGCATGGCGACGGTTTCCCTGACGGCCATGGGTGTGCCCATGGTGCTGGCGATCGCGCTGGCGATCATTTTGGCTGGCTTGCTGGGGATAGCCCTTCAGCGCTTCGCCATTGCACCGGCCAAACAGGCCGATGTGGTTACCCTGATTATTATTACCATTGGTGCGTCCATCTTTATTCGCGGTATTGCCCAGTTGGTTTGGGGCAAGGAGTACCACGTGATGCCGAATTTCAGCACCAATGAGCCGATCGAAGTGTTTGGTGCAGTGCTGAACAGTCAGAGCCTCTGGGTTTTGGGTGTCGGTGCGGTGCTGGTCGTTGCTCTGGTGTTGTTCTTCACCAAGACGCTGATTGGCAAAGCCATTCTGGCAACATCCATGAACAAAGAAGCGGCACGTCTGGTCGGTATCCGCACCGAGATGGTGCTGATGCTGGCTTTTATGCTGTCGGCGCTGCTGGGATCGGTAGCGGGCATAGTGGTCGCGCCAATCACTTTTACATCCTATGACATCGGCGTCATTCTCGGGCTCAAGGGCTTCGTGGCTGCTGCCATTGGTGGCCTTGGCAGCGGTGTTGGTGCTGTTGTTGGTGGTGTGTTACTCGGCATTGTTGAAGCCATGGCGGCAGGCTATATTTCATCCGATTACAAGGACGCGGTGGCGTTTTCCATGATTCTGCTGGTGCTCTTCTTTATGCCCCGCGGATTGTTTGGTGCCAAGATAGTGGAGCGCGTCTGATGTTGAATGGGTTTATGCAGTCGCGTCTCCGGGGGCTGATTGTCCTCGCGCTGATCCTGATTATTCTACCGGCTTTTCTGGGCAACCCGTTCCATTATGAGCTGGCAACCCAGATTGCCATTATCGCCGCTACAGTTGTTGGCCTGAACCTTCTGGTCGGCTTTGCCGGCCAGATCAGTCTCGGCCATGCCGGTTTCTTTGGCCTGGGTGCGTACTTTACGGGGATCGCGACGGGGACTTATGGCTGGTCTTCTTTGCCAGCGCTGGTGGTTGGTGCCATCGCGGTTGGTTTTATTGCCTGGATTGTGGGTCGCCCGATTCTGCGTCTGAAAGGCCACTATCTGTCTATGGCGACCCTCGCGGTAGGCTTCATTATCGCCATTATCCTGAATAACGAACGCGCTATTACCGGCGGTCCCGACGGCATGCCGGTCCCGGCGTTTGAAGTATTCGGCTGGGAGCTCAGTACCTTTGGCCAGTATTCGTTATTTGGACTGGAAATTTCCGGCGTTCAGGCATGGTATATTCTGGCCAGCGTCGTTCTTCTGATGGCTGTCTGGTTTGCCCTGAACCTGATTGAATCGCCTATTGGCCGTGCATTACGCTCTGTGAAAGGCTCTGAAGTCGCGGCCAGCGTGGTGGGTGTTGATACTGCGAAGTACAAAAGCCTCGTGTTCGTGATTTCTGCCATCTATGCAAGCGTGATGGGTAGTCTTTACGCTCACTTTCAGGGCTTCATCACTCCGGCGGCGGCAAGCTTCGAGTTCTCCATTCTCTTTATCACTATGGTCGTCCTTGGTGGCATGGGGTCCACATTTGGCGTGATTCTGGGGGCCGTGGTGCTGAAACTGCTGCCGCAGGTTCTGGCGGATTTTCAGGAACTGGAAACCGTGATGTTCGGTCTGATCCTGATGCTCACCATGATTTTCATGCCCACGGGTCTGCTCCCGACTCTGACCGCTGTAGTTGCCAAAAGAATGCGCAAGAAGTCGGGAGGTGAGGCATGACAGCACTGGTTGAAGTAAAAGGGCTGGATAAAGCCTTTGGTGGCGTTCATGCGGTTGAAGGGGTCAGCTTCTCGGTGGAGGCCGGGCAGGTCTATTCGGTCATCGGCCCGAATGGTGCCGGCAAGACCACGCTGTTCAACCTGATCACTGGCCTCTACACGCCGTCAAAGGGTCAGATTCTGCTCAATGGTGAGAGTACGACCAGGCTGGAACCGAACCAGCTCGCGGAGCGGGGGATGTGCCGGACCTTTCAGCAGATGCAGATCTGCATGAATATGACCGCCATCGAGAATGTGATGCTCGGCCGGCACCTTCAGCTCAAGAGCAGTCTGTTCACCACGCTGTTCCGGTTACCGTCCCTGCGGCGCAATGAGGCAGCCGCCCATAAGCGCGCGGCTGATTTGATGGAATACGTTGGTTGTGGTGACTACCTTGAAGCGGAAGCCACGGCGATGTCCTACGGTGCGCTCAAGCGGCTTGAAATTGCTCGGGCCCTGGCGGCCGAACCCAAGGTTATCCTTCTGGACGAGCCAGCGGCCGGCCTGAACGCCACGGAAACCGCGGCACTGGAAGAATTAATCGGGAAAATTGCGGAGCAGGGCATAACCGTGATGCTGGTTGAGCACGATATGAAACTGGTGATGGGAATATCCGACCGGTTGCTGGTGCTCAACTATGGTCGCGTTCTGGCCGAGGGTACGCCCGAGGAAATCCGCGAGAACCCTGACGTTATCGCCGCCTATCTGGGTGGCTGAGCAAGGAGACATTTCACATGAGCGAGCAACACACTGAAATGGCGCCTGCCCAGTCACGCAGTGAGCAGGCCATCCGAATTATTGTTCAGGAACATCAGGCGCTGTGGCGGGTCCTGGATCTGCTGGACCAGTTTCTCAGCGATATGAACCTCAACGACCAGCGGCCTGATGAGCGGCTGTTTAAGACGATCTTCGATTACATTCAGCACTTCTCTCAGCGAGTACACAGTACGCCCACGGACATCGAGCTCTACAAGCGGCTCAGTGATAAGTCCCCCGAGACAGCGCCCTTGTTGGAGAAACTGGCCAAGGGCTACGTGATCGGGCATGAAAAACTGGTGGAATTGCGCCAGCTGCTGGCGGAGTGTGAAGAAGGATGGCCGGAAGGTCGTGAGGAATTCAGTCATGCCCTGGCACGTTTCACTGAAGCCTTGCGTAAGCATATCCGCAAGGAAGAGGGTGTGGTTATTCCCCGGGCCCGGAAACTGCTGACCGAGGAAGACTGGCAGCAGATCATCGAAGCGCGGGATGTGGAAAACGACCCTTTGTTTGGTGAGCGGGTCCGGGAAGAGTTCCGGGAATTGCGCCATCAGATTGTCAGCTACACCCCGGAACGGTTCGGGGGGCTTGGTCTCAAGCACTCGGAGCGGGTCACGGAGCCTCACGCAAAGCAGGAACTGCTGTCCATCAAGGGGCTGGCTACCTCCTATGGCCAGATTGAAGTCCTGCATGATGTGGGTATCCAGATCAACAGTGGCGAGATCGTCTCCCTGGTGGGTGCCAACGGAGCCGGCAAATCAACTTTGTTGATGACGATCTCCGGGCTACAGCCTACAGATCGGGGCTCCATAACGTTCGAGGGCAAGAATCTGGCGAAGGTCAGTACCGATCAGCGAGTGGCCGAGGGCATTGTGCAAGTGCCTGAGGGCAGGCAGGTTTTCAAGGATCTCAGTGTCCGTGACAACCTCCTGCTGGGCGCCTATACCCGTGGCAAGACGCCCGAAGTGATGGATGATCTGGAGCGCATGTACACCAGGTTTCCCATTCTTCGCCAGAAGCACCATAACCTGGCCGGAGAGCTTTCCGGTGGCCAGCAGCAGATGCTTGCCATGGGGCGGGCACTGATGGCCAAGCCAAGGCTGTTGCTGCTGGATGAGCCCAGCATGGGGCTTGCGCCGTTGATTATCGAAGAGATTTTCAACATCATAAAGGAGCTGAAAGAAGAGGGTATTACCATCTTTCTGGTAGAGCAGAACGCGTCCCAGGCGTTGGCCCTGGCAGACCGTGGTTATGTGCTTGAAACCGGCCGGGTAGTGATTGAAGGCTCCGGTCGTGACCTGCTCAGCAATGAGAAAGTGCGTGAGGCATACCTGGGCATGTGATGCTCCGGAATCGGGTACTGTGTCAGAGGCTTAAGGGCTTCAAACATGATTCACCTCGTTATCGCCCTGTCGGGTGCGGATGAGAGTAGGACGGCCGGTGTCCAGCGCCTTGATCAGCTGGGCGTGCTTTTCCCGGATGCCTTCTGCAGCCTGCTCCCGTACCGGTCCGAAGCCCCGAACGTCAGCTGGCAGTTCTGCCAGTTGCAGGAAGGTTTCGCAGTTGCTGGCGTCCAGTTCCCGACCAATCCGGGCAACCAGGTTCTGATAGTCCTTCAGCATGGCGCGATCCAGCTTCCGGTCAGCGGAGTAACGGAATGGATCTGCCACGGTTCCCCGCAGGCCCCGGAATTTCGCCAGCAGTCTGAAGGCTCGGAACATCCAGGGGCCAAACCGGCGTTTTTTCGGGCGTCCCTGTGCATCGATTTCGTTGTTCAGCAAAGGAGGGGCCAGGTGGAAGTAGACCTTGAAGTCACCTTCGAAAGTTTCCTTCACTTCTTTCATGAAGTCGGTTTCCGCGAACAGCCGGGCCACTTCGTATTCGTCCTTGTAGGCCATGAAGCGATAAAGCTGCTGTGCTACGGCCCGGGTCAGGAGCAAGTTTGTTTGGCCCAGGGCGTTCTCGGCTTTCCGGGCTCCAGTAACATTGTCCCGGTACTGGTCTGCCCACATCTGATTCTGATAATTGACCAGGTGTTGGTGTCGGGTCTCTATCAAGTCATCTAGCATCGGTTCTGCTTTTACATCGACAACCGTCGCTTTGTCGGTGTCCAGCAGGTCTAATACCGCGCTCAGATCAACAGCAGCCAGACGGCCCCAGCCGAAGGCTTCCTTGTTACGTTCGATGGCCACACCATTGAGTTCGATGGCCTTCATCAGAGCGGCTTCAGACAGGGGCAGAAGCCCTTTCTGCCAAGCAAAGCCGAGCATCATTACGTTGGAGAACACGGTATCGCCCATCAGCTTCTCGGCGATGCCGTTGGCGTCGAGCTGATCGAAATGGTCCTGTCCTACCGCGTCCCGGAGCAGGCCCAGTCGTTCGTCCGCCTTCATGTCAGCATCGCGGTAGAGCACGTAGTCGGCGGTGGGCAGTTCCGCTTCGTTGGCAACAATCCGGGTGTGATTCGGCCTGAGCACACTCAGGGCTTTCTGGGACGAAGCCACCACCAGGTCACAGGCGATAACCGCATCGGCCTGGCCATTGCTGATTCTGACCTGATGCAGTTTGTCCGGAGACGGAGCTATGCGCACATAGCTCAACACGGTGCCGCCCTTCTGGGCGAAGCCCATGAAATCCAGCACCGAGGTGCCGCGGGTTTCCAGGTGCGCTGCCATGGTGATTAACTGGCCCACAGTGACCACGCCTGTACCGCCAACACCACCTACGAGGAGATTGTAGGAGCCGCTCATCTCCGGCAGCTCGGGTGTCGGTATGCCAGCCAGTTTGCTGGTCAATACCGACCCGGTGTCCATGCCCCGGGACTTGCGCAGCTGCCCGCCTTCGATAGTGACGAAGCTGGGGCAGAAACCGTTGAGGCAGGAAAAGTCCTTGTTGCAGGAGAATTGGTCTATCTTGCGCTTACGGCCCAACTCGGTTTTGCGGGGTACAACCGAAAGACAGTTGGACTGTACCGAGCAATCGCCGCAACCCTCGCATACGTGATGGTTGATAAAGGCCCGCTTTGCCGGATCCGGGAATTGATTGCGCTTGCGCCGCCGGCGCTTTTCAGCCGCACAGGTCTGGTCGTAGATCAGCACGGTGCAGCCCTGAATGTCTCGCAATTCCCGTTGAACAGTATCCAGCTCGGAGCGGTCGTGGAAGGTTACGTCCTTCGGGAACAGGTCCTTTTGGTCGTCGTATTTTTCCGGCTCGTCACTGAGCACCACCACCCTGCGAACGCCCTCGGAAGCCATCTGCTGGGCAATCATGGGGACAGTGATCTTGCCATCCACCGGTTGGCCTCCGGTCATGGCTACGGCATCGTTGAACAGAATCTTGTAAGTAATGTTGATGCCCGCCGCTACGGCTTGGCGGATGGCCATGGAACCGGAGTGGAAATAAGTGCCTTCACCCAGGTTCTGGAACACATGGGGGTTGCCGATATAACGGCTCTTGCCAATCCAGTTGACCCCTTCACCCCCCATCTGGATCAGGGACTCCGTGTTCCGGCCCATCCAGGAGGCCATGAAGTGGCAACCAATGCCCGCCAGAGCCTTGCTGCCTTCAGGCACCTTGGTGGATGTATTGTGGGGACAGCCGGAGCAGAAATAGGGCAGGCGCCTGACACCGCCCGGATCCTGAGCATTGGACATGGCGCTGATCTCAGCCATGCGCTCACTGAAGTCCAGGGAGAAGAACCGGCCAAGCCGGGCAGCCAGGTAGCCGGCAACCAGTTTCGGGCTCAGCTCACCCACGTAGGGGATCAATGGACGCCCCAGTTCATCCTGTTTGCCGGTAATCAGCACCTCGCCGGAGTGGTCCGGCTCTGACATGTATTCCTTGATCTGGCTTTCGATGATGCCACGCTTCTCTTCGATGACCAGGACTTCTTCCTTGCCATGAACGAAGTTTAGAATGCCGCGTCGCTCCAGAGGCCAGACCATGCCGACTTTGTAGATATCCAGTCCCATGTCCCGGGCCTTGTTTTCATCAATGCCCAGCAAGTCCAAGGCTTCAAGCAGGTCCAGGTGGCCCTTGCCGGTGGTCACAATGCCGAAGCGGGTTTCCGGGGTGTTGTAGAGGCAACGATCAATGGGGTTCGCTCTGGCAAACGCCTGCACGGCGGCCAGCTTGTGCTCGATCCGGGTTTCCAGTTGGGGCCCGGGTAGGTCCGGCCAGCGATAGTGGAGGCCGCTTTCAGGAGCGGTGAAGTCATCGGGTGTTACGAACTCCGGCTGTGGTGGCAGCTCCACGGAAGCCGCGCTTTCAACCGTTTCGGAGATGGCTTTGAAACCGACCCAGCAACCGCTGTATCGGGACAGAGCGTAGCCCCAGAGGCCGAATTCCAGATACTCGGCGATGTTGGCTGGGTTGATGGTGGGAATGAAGAAACTCATGAACGCCACATCGGACTGGTGGGGCATGGAGGAGGACACACAGCCATGGTCATCACCGGCAACTACCAAAACGCCGCCATGGGGTGATGAGCCATAGGTAGTGCCGTGTTTGAGGGCATCGCCGGCGCGGTCGACACCGGGGCCTTTGCCGTACCAGAGGCCGAAAACACCATCCACTTGACGGTCATCGTCGGTTTCCACCTGCTGGGTGCCCAGCATGATGGTGGCGGCGAGGTCCTCGTTAATGGCCGGTACGAAGTCGATGTGGTTTTCATCCAACAGGGTTTTGGCCTGCCAGAGAGCCTGGTCGTAAGCGCCCAGGGGGGAGCCCCGGTAACCACTGACCATACCTGCCGTGTTCAGCCCCAGTTTGCGATCCAGGGCTGCCTGCATCAGAGGTATGCGAACCAGAGCCTGTGTTCCGGTCAGGAAAACCCGGCCTGATTTCCGCAGGTAACGGTCATCCAGTTTATAATTGTCGAGCTGCGGGGTATCGGCGGGCATGGCGCGCCCTCCTTTTTGTCGATTTTATAATCAAAATTATAGCGGGATGTTCACAAAAGGTGCTTGCTTATTAAGTGAAGTTTTTCGGAGTTTGCGAAATATTATTTGATAAAAGACAATAAAAAGAAAGAACCTTTGAAAAAAAACAGGTGTTACCAAATGAAACAGGTTGATCTGGATAAGCTGGACCGGCGAATTCTGTCGGTGCTCCAGCAGGATGGGCGCATCAGTAACCAGTTGCTGGCGGAACAGGTGGGATTATCGCCGGCCGCCTGCTGGCGGCGGGTACGGGCTCTCGAGGCAACCGGTGTGATCCAGGGGTACTGCGCCAGAGTGGTTCCGGAGCGGGTCGGTCAGGGGCTGTGCGTGCTGGTCAACCTGTCGCTGCAGAGGCACAACCTCGATAGCACGGCAGAGATCGAGCAGCAGGTCAGCAGCTACCCGGAGGTTCTTCAGTGCTTTGCCGTTACCGGGAGTGCCGATTTCGTGATGCGGGTCGTCGTGCCAGACATGGCCAGTTACGACCGATTCCTGAACAAGAAGATCTTTACCTTGCAGGGCATTGCACAAGTGAATTCAAATTTTGCTTTGCGGGAGATCAAGAATACCGAGACCATCCCGGTGGATGGTCTGGAGTGAGGCCTCAACGAGGTGAACCTGAGCGTATGCCCGCAGGGCAGGAAGAAACTCTGGCAGCCCGGTTTTACTCGGGCTTTTTGGCAACCAGGGTCAGGATGTCGTAGCTCGCGACCAGCTCGTTGTTCTGGTTTTGAACCTGAACATCCCAGACCACCACACCCTGAGGGTGTCCGTCCGGGGATGTCCGACCCTGATCGATCTTGCGCTTGCAGGTCAGCCGCGCCCGGATGGTGTCTCCCGGCGCAACCGGCTCGATAAAACGCAGGGTGTCCAGGCCGTAGTTCGCCAGCACCGGACCTTCGCCCGGATCGACAAACAGGCCGGCCGCAGCGGAAAGCACGAAGTAGCCATGGGCAATGCGCTTGCCGAACTGGGACTCCCGCGCAGCGATTTCATCAAAGTGCATGTAGAAGTGATCGCCGGAAAGGCAGCCGAAGTTGACGATGTCCGCCTCGGTAACCGTGCGTCGGTGAGTCAGCAGGGATTCGTTAATCTGCAGATCTTCAAAATGGCGGCGGAACGGGTGCACCTCGGTTTCGATCACATCGGCACCACGCACATACTCGCGGGTTACCGCAGCCAGCATGGTCGGAGAGCCCTGGATCGCTGTTCGCTGCAGGTAATGGTGTACCGCGCGGATACCGCCAAGCTCTTCACCGCCACCGGCACGTCCGGGGCCGCCATGCTTGAGCATGGGCAGAGGTGAACCATGGCCTGTTGATTCTTTGGCGGCTTCTGCGTTCAGCAGGTGCAGGCGCCCATGGTAGGCCGCCAGAGCGGGAACCATTTTGGCAGCGATGGCCGGATCACGGGTGGTCAGGGTGGTGACCAGAGAGCCCCGGCCCTTAGCACACAGAGCGACCGCGTCCTCGATGGTGTTGTAGGGAATCACGGTTGCCACCGGGCCAAAGGCTTCAATATCGTGGGCACCACAGCCATCTTCCGGGCTGCGGCATAGCAGCAGGTGCGGCTCGATGAACGCGCCTTTCTCTGTGCCTTCGCCGGTCGGCTTGAAGCTGCCGTCGCCACCGGTGACCAGTTCACTGGTTTTCAGTAGTTGCTGGATGTTGGTTTTGACGTCTTCGAGCTGATCAACAGAGGCCAGGGCCCCCATGCGAACGCCTTCGACGGAAGGGTCACCGACAGTGACCTTCGACAACCGCTCCTTGAGTTTTTCGCAGACAGCGTCCACCTGGCTCTTTGGTACCAGGACCCGACGGATTGCGGTACATTTCTGGCCGGCTTTGGCGGTCATCTCACGCCCGACTTCCTTCACGAAGATATCGAATTCCTCGTGCTCTGGCGTCACGTCCGGGGCCAGAATGGCGCTGTTCAGTGAGTCGGCCTCTGCGTTGAACGGAATCGAACGATTGATGATATTCGGGTGATTGCGCAGTTTGCGCGCGGTTGTTGCCGATCCGGTGAAAGTGACAACGTCCTGTTCTTCGAGGTGATCGAACAGATCGCCGGTGCTGCCGATGATCAGCTGCAGGCTGCCTTCGGGCAGGGCACCGGATTCCTGCATCAGGCGAACGGCCAGCTCGGTGACGTAGCAGGTAGACGTAGCTGGTTTCACAATGGAGGGCATGCCCGCCAGGAAGGTCGGCGCGAATTTCTCCAGCATACCCCACACCGGGAAGTTGTAGGCGTCAATGTGTACGGCTACACCACCGCGGGGCACCATAATATGGGTGCCTGCGAAGTGGTTATTCTTGCCCAGTGGCACGACCGGCCCTTCGTGGAGTACGTTGCCGGAAGGCAGCTCACGGCGGCCTATGCTGGCGTAGGCAAACAAAGTGCCGAAGCCGCCGTCGATATCGAATCCGTTGTCGCCTTTGCTGGACCCTGTGTGCATCGATAGCGAGTACAGTTCTTGCTTGTGCTCCTGCAGGCAGAGGGCCATGGCCTTCAGGGCGAGGGCGCGCTCCTGAAAATCCATCGCAAGCAGGTTCTTGCCGCCAACCGTGCGGCCGTATTCTACGGCTTTTTTGAAATTGAGGGTGTCGTCGTGGGTATGTGCCACGATGTCGCCGTTGACGGCGCTGGGCAGGGCCTTGGCCGCCTTCTCACCGACCCACTGGCCGGCAATGAAACTTTTCAGGACTGACATGGGGAAACTCCATTCGCTTCTGAAACGCCAAGGCAAGTCCCGTATACGCGGGACTTGCCTTGCTCGTGTCTTACTTGTTGATTGGCCGGGAACTACATCTCGTCGTAGTCCAGAACCACCTTGTCGCTGATCGGATAGCACTGGCAGGAAAGCACGTAGCCTGCTTCCACTTCGTAATCTTCCAGGGCATAGTTCTGGTCCATCTCTACTTCGCCTTCCACAACCTTGGCGCGGCAGGTGGAGCAGACGCCGGCTTTGCAGGAGAAGGGCAGATCGGCGCCTTCCTCATTGCCGGCCTCCAGAATACTCTTGGTGTCGCGAACCAATGGGAAGGTCAGCAAACGGCCATCGGCGATGACGGTCACTTCGCTCACCGACTGCGGATTCACCTTGGACGGGGCTCTGTCCTTCCGGGCCTGGGGCGCACCCCCGACCGGCGTAAACAGCTCGAAATGGATTTTGCTCTTGTCGAGACCATGGCGCCGCAGTGAGTCGCGCATGGTCTCGGTCATCAGCTGGGGGCCGCAAATGAACGCGGCGGTCAGCTCCTTGGCGTTGATCCAGTGATCAAACAGGGCGTCGCACTTTTCATGGTCAATCCGCCCATTGTACAGGTCAATGTCCTGCTCTTCACGGGTGAAGATATAAACGAGGTTCAAACGGGCCATGTACCCGTTCTTAAGGTCCTGGAGTTCATCCCGGAACATGGTGCTGTTGGTGGCCTTGTTGCCATAAAACAGAGTGACTTCGCTCTTGGGCTCAGCTTCCAGAGTGGTCTTGATAATAGACAGGATCGGGGTGATGCCACTGCCGGCTGCGACCGCCAGGTAATTGCCTTTCCGCCCGGAATCAAGATCAATGGAAAAGTGGCCCTGGGGCGGCATGACTTCCAGCGTTTGGCCCGGTTTCAGCTGCTCATTGGCAAACGTGGAGAAGCGGCCACCGGGAACCTTCTTGACCGCGATACGCAGGTGATGATCGTTTACGCTGGTGCAGATCGAGTAGGAACGGCGAACTTCCTCGCCATCCAGTTTGGTTCTCACGATCAGGTGCTGGCCTTGCGTGTAACTGAATTTGTCCGCCAGGTCTTCCGGCAGGTCAAAAGCAAGACATACAGCGTTTTTTGTTTCAGGCCTGACCTCTTTGAGGGTCAGTGAGTAGAATTTGTTCATGATCGTATCGGCTCTAGATGCATTTGAAATAGTCGAAGGGTTCGAGGCATTCCGTGCAACGATAAAGGGCTTTGCAGGCGGTGGACCCGAATTCGCTGACCCGCTCGGTGTCCTTGCTGCCGCAATGAGGGCAGGCAATGACTTCCGGCTCTCCAAGCAGGGTCAACTTGCTGGAGTTGCCCTCGGGCGGTGCGATTCCAAATTTCCGAAGCTTCTCTTTGCCTTCGTCTGTAATCCAGTCGGTGGTCCAGGCAGGGGTCAGCATGCGGTTGATTTTCAGATTCCGGAAGCCTGCGGCTCGCAGTGCTTCAGCAATCAGCTCCTCAATCAACTCGGTAGCCGGGCAGCCGGAGTAGGTCGGAGTTACATCAACGGACAGTTCGTTTTTGTCCCAACATACGGCACGCACAATGCCGAGCTCCAC
>JBDNIR010000302.1:0-4021 GCA_041688195.1 Marinobacter sp. | reverse complement strand
TCTTCGCGGGCGGAGAGTATCGAAGCTACGTGAAGGTTATTGGTCACTATTCGCAGGTTACTGTGATTAAGAAGTGCCCGTGCAATCGTTTCAGTGGTGGTGCCAATATTGATGAACAAAGAAGAGTTGTCAGGAATGTGGCGCACCAACTCTTTGGCGATTCGCTCTTTCGCTTCCAGTTCCATGATTTTGCGAGTCTGGTAAGCTGTATTGACGGTGCTTGAATCAATACCTGCGCCGCCATGATGGCGCCTGACTTTGCTTCCTTCGGCCAGCTGGTTGAGATCCCGACGGATGGTCTGGGGGGTAACCTGAAAATGGTCTACCAACTGCTCTGTCGTGACAAACCCGTTTTTCTGGATAAGCTCGATGATAAGATCCTGCCGCCGTCGCTGTGCCATTCGCTTGTGCCTCTTCAGAGCAACCCGCGCCGGGCAGAGTTGCGTGTTCATCTTACCTGATGATCTCCAATGGGCGATAAATCAGATATTTAAGGAGTTAATGAAATCCTTTGCGACAACCATAGTCAATAGCTTGCTCTTTTTCGAGCCGCGAATCAGAATTTTTCCATCTAATAGAAAATATTCCTTGGAATAATTGTCCATATTAGTAAAAATACGAACATATTAGAAAGCCACGAATAAAAACAGAAAGCCGAGGCGGACATTATGAGTCAGTACATCCTAGCCATCGATCAGGGCACAACAAGCTCACGAGCCATACTTTTTAATGAGGCCGGAGCGATCCACTCCGTAAGTCAGCAAGAGTTCAAACAACATTTCCCCCACAGCGGCTGGGTTGAACATAACCCTGAAGATATCTGGAACACTGTGCGGGAGACTTGTCAGGATGTGATCCAGAAGAGTGGCATCAAGGCCTCTGAGGTAGTGGCTGCAGGCATCACAAACCAGCGCGAGACGACTATTATCTGGGATCGCGAAACCGGGATACCCGTTCATAACGCGATCGTGTGGCAGGATCGAAGAACCGCTGAATATTGTGAATCACTGACGGAGCAGGGTCTCGAATCTTTTATCAACGATAAAACCGGGCTGCTGATTGATCCCTATTTCTCAGCCACCAAGATCCGCTGGATTCTTGAGAATGTGCCCGGTTGCCGCGAGCGGGCAGAGCAGGGCAAGTTGGCGTTTGGCACCGTCGACAGTTTTCTGCTGTGGCGGTTGACGGGAGGTAGCTCGCATTTCACCGATGCCACTAATGCCTCGCGCACCATGTTGTTCAATATTCACAGCCAGGAGTGGGATGCTGACCTGCTGAAGCTTTTCGGTGTACCGGCCTCACTGTTACCCGAAGTGAAAGATTCGTCGGACGATTTCGGGACCATCGACAGCGACTTGCTGGGGGCGAAAATCCCTGTATTCGGCATCGCCGGGGATCAGCAAGCTGCACTGTTCGGCCAGACCTGCTTCAAGGAGGGCATGGCGAAAAGTACTTACGGTACGGGTTGTTTTCTTGTACTTAACACCGGGAAAAAAGCACTCAAGTCAGAACATCGGTTGTTGACCACGGTGGCGTATCGCCTCAACGGCGTACCGACCTATGCGCTGGAGGGCAGCATTTTCGTTGCTGGTGCAACAATTCAGTGGCTGCGGGACGGCCTCAAACTGATCAATATGGCCAGTGATTGCGAGCCCCTGGCAGAGCAGACGCCGGTGGATCACGGGGTTTATTTGCTGCCTGCGTTTACCGGTTTGGGAGCCCCCTACTGGGACCCGAACGCGCGGGGCGCCATTTTTGGTCTTACCCGAGATACCGGTATCAAAGAGATCGTTACCGCGGGTTTGCAGTCGGTGTGTTATCAAACCAAAGATTTGCAGAAAGCCATGGAAAAAGACGGTCTCCGACCCATCGCCCTGAGGGTTGACGGCGGCATGGTGGCGAATAACTGGGTGCTACAATTTTTGGCGGATATTCTGGGCGCCACGGTGGACCGGCCGAAAATGATCGAAACAACGGCGCTCGGCGTGGCTTATCTGGCCGGCCTGAAAGCCGGCATTTTCGCTTCGCTTGAGACTCTTGAAGAGCAATGGCAGTGTGACCGGCGGTTCAGTCCGGAGATGACCAAGGAAAAGCGTGACAGTCTCTACGAGGGTTGGGTTCAGGCGGTTAACAGGTTGCAAAGCCACTGAAAAACGCCTTGAAGTTTTGGCGGTCTGTTATCGGGCCGCCGTTACTTAACGCCCAGCTCTTTTAACTGTTTGTATACAGTATTACGACTGCAGCTCAGATGTCGGGCTGTCCGGGAAACATTGCCAGAATAACGGCTGTAGATTTCCAGAATATTGGCGGCGGCGGTCCCTCTTTCTGCTCCTGTTGGTGATGAGGCATCGGCGACAGCATGCACTGGTTCACGCTGTTGAATGGCGGGAACCGGCTCCCGGCCCAACGCCTGTAATTCTCTGAGAAAGTCGTCCGGCAAATGCCACATGTCGATGGGCTCTTGGCCCGCCATGGCGAGAGCCACCTGCATCACGTTGATCAGCTGCCGGATATTTCCGGGCCAAGGATGTTGCTCAAACAGATCCAGAATGCTGTCTGACAACTCGCTGGGTTGATCGGCCTCTCGGTGGCGTCGGTGAATCTGCTCAATAATCTGTCGGCGGTCGCTTCGTTCCCTCAGAGCGGGCAATCGAATATTCAGGCCACTGACTCGATAGTAAAGATCTAGTCGAAACCGGCCTTCATCCACCGTGTCTTTCAAAGACCGGTTGGTGGCGGAAACCAGACGGATATCTATCGGGTAAGCTTCGGTGGACCCCAGGGGTGTGACCTCCCGTTCCTGCAAAACCCGTAGCAACCTGGCCTGGGCACTGAGCGGCATTTCGCCGATTTCATCAAGAAACAACACGCCCTGGTGAGCCTTGCGGATCAGTCCCATTGCGCCTCGGCTGCTGGCGCCGGTAAAGGCTCCTTTTTCATAGCCGAACAGTTCTGACTCCACCAGTTCGGCGGGTATGGCCGCGCAATTCACTGCTACCACTGGGGAATTGCGACGGGCACTGATGCCATGAAGGGCCTTCACAAAGACTTCCTTGCCGACACCCGTCTCACCTTGTATCAGCAAGGGAATGTCCCTATCGATGATTCTGCGGGCTTGGTGGAGGCAACGTTTCATTGACGGGTCGCCATATTCTATGTCTTCCAGCCGGATGTCATTGCGGCTGACCTCCGGTGGCGGCTCCAGGTCTGCACGTGCTGCTATGCGCGGCCTTACGCTCACCGACTCCATGGGCCGCCTGATAACGCCGTAAAATTTGCGGCCAGCGGCGGTCTTGAGCTCAAGAGCTGCCAGATCCGGCTGATCCCTCAGATCCGTCAGGGTGCGGTCAAATATTTCGGTGATGTATCGCCGGGCAAGCGGGCGGTCCAGCAACCGCTCCGCTCGCTGATTGGTCGCCATGACGACGCCCTCGGTATTAAACGCCACCAGGCCGGACCATTGACTGTCAAGGTTATCCGCGTTGGTGTTAAAGGTGAGCACAAAGCAGGTGGGCGTGTAGTTTTTGACCATCAACCGATTTTCGACCGATTGTGACATAAGGCGGACCATCCCCAGGGTGTGGGCCTGAGGAAGATAAGCATCACTGGAAACGTTGAGTACGCCCATCAGGTTGCGATCGACGTCGAAGATAGGTGCCGCGGAACCAATCATGAACCGATTGGCTTTCAGATAGTGTTCACTACGCTGAACCTGCACCGGATGGCCACACGCGATCGCCGTGCCGATTGCATTGGTTCCATTGGACTGCTCCTGCCAGCTGGTGCCCTCCCGGAAGAACGGTTTCTTGTCGGCGTCGATGAATCGGCGGTCCCCCCAATTGTTAAGGATTCGGCCTTTCGGGTCAGTCAGCAGAATCATGCACTGGCTATTCGACAGGATGTTTTCGTAGTAGGGCAGAACTTCGCATTCTGTCGTTTCCACCAGCGGCCTGTATTGCTCCCTGAGCTGTTCGCTTTCGGAGGTATTCAGCTGCACCAGTGACGGACGGGTGCTGTGGCT
>JBDNIR010000301.1:0-2023 GCA_041688195.1 Marinobacter sp. | reverse complement strand
CAGCCAGAGGCAGGGCGAGTGTCCAGGATGTATGTTTCAGTGGTAGCCAATCCCGCGTCATGAGCCCTGCTTTATTATTGTAGAAGACCGGATTATTCGATAAACAACTCCCTGCCAGGTCCCCAGCGGCTGGCGAGGGGGCCGTCAGAAAGTGCTTTAAGCCGCACAAAGTAACGTCTACCGGGAATCAGACGCAAGACTGCAGTGGTATCGTTAACATTGGCCTCTTTAACAATCTTCTCGAAATTCGGATCTTCCGACAGTTGCAACAAATAATCGCTGGCGGTATTCACCTGTTGCCAGAAGATTCGAACCTGACTGTCAATATAGTCGATGTTGATAATGTTCACTGGTGGCAACGAGCCATTGACGATAAGGATCTGGGGCTCGCTGGTGGCTACGGAATTGCCCCCGGCCTCGGTGACAACTCGCCAGTAATACTGGCCTGGGCTTAATGGTCGTGACGGCAGCGCGCTTTCATCGGGAGCCCATTCGCTGGTGGCGACCAACTCGGAGAAAGTATCGTTTTCAGCAATCTCTATTCGCCCGACTTCGTTTTCGCCACGATACTGCCAGGTGAACTCGGGCATATCATCATCCACTTTGGCGGCGGGCCCCGGTGAGAGATTGGTAGCGGCCAAAGCCTGTAATTCTATATCAACTATCTGACTGCTGGGCATGCCCGCCACACCGCGACTGGAGAGGGCGGCCACCTGTATTTCGTAGCGGCCGTTGTCCAGGTAGTTGAGGGCAAAATCCGGATCAGACGTTTGCGATCGAGCTACCCGGTGGCCGGTTTCCACATCGAAGATGTCGAGTTGATGCCGCGGCGCTCCGTTAGGTACCCAACCGAGCTTGATGGGGAGGCGTTGGATGCTGTCGGGCAACTGTGCGGTTTCCGGAACGGGGGTCAGCCGGCGGATATCCACCGAGCTGAGGGCCATGGTGTTGACGGTTGCGCTGTAGCCTGCCGGGATACTGCGTGTTTTACCGCTCGGGCCAAACGCGACAACGCCCTCTGTTACTTGCAGGCGGGTAATGCCGGGTGCACTCTGAAGCGCAAACGCAGTGCCCCGGACGGCAGCAACGGCAGAGGGGGTGTTAATCTCAAAGCGTGAGCCGCCTTCAGTCAGAGGTTCTACTTCAGCACTGACTTCCCCGCGCTCCAGTCTGAGGCGCGTATCCACAATGCCTGTGCGTCCGAACTGTGTGAGGCGGTTGAACACCAGGTGGGAGTTCTCTTCCATTCGCAGCAACGAGCCGTTGGCCAGGCGGATGGTGGCCGAGCCGCTTTGGGTTGTGATTTCGTCCCCGACCCGTATCAGCACCTGAGCCTGCAGAGGCACGCGATAACCAGAGCTCATCACTCGCACTTGTGCCTGGCCGGTGACGGCCAGCACGATGGCGGGTTCGGGTTGACGTTTGAGCCAGTGCACGGGAATACGAATCGCATCGCCAGCCTTGATAGTCCTGATGTCGGATATGTTGTTGTAAATTGCCAATTGCAGGGCATTTTTACTGTTTTCCAGAAGCTCTTTGGCGGCCTGTTCGAAGCTCTCATCCGGTTGCAGACTGTAGCGCCACTCTGGCACGGACGATGAACCCGACTCGGTTAGTGCTCCTTGTGAACCTAGCGCAACAGGAAGTTCCGCCAAAACCGAGGATGCTGTCAGGCAGGTCCACGCGATCAGAGATATAGAGATAAACAGCCTGCGATAGCGGGCAAAACTGGAAGCGCTGGTGGTAGACAGGGTCATGGGATTAGCGAGCTTCGACCATGTCCGGGTCGGCCGGTGTACTGACCAACATGGCTTCGAGCCGGTAACCTCGTTGATAAATCGTTTTGATGCGGAAGCCGTTTTCCGGATTCAGGCCAAGACGTCTCCGCAGACGGCTCATATGGGTATCCACTGTGCGAGTGTTGATATCGCGGGTTACGCCCCAGACACGTTCAAGCAGCATTTCACGGGTCAGCAGTCGGCTCTGGTTCTGGAACAGAAAAAGTGACAGGTCAAAATCTTTG
>JBDNIR010000300.1:0-6429 GCA_041688195.1 Marinobacter sp. | reverse complement strand
GCCACCTCTCCGGCCCCGACCAGCAATATCCGGCAGTCAGGTGCAATATTGTGAGTGAAGAGCTCACCCGTCAGTGTCAGCCCGGGTTGTTCGGGAGCGCCGGACTCTATCGACAGCGCGCCAGTAGCCAGATTCACCTGGCGGGCAAACGGCTCCCGGGAGTCAAGGGCCTCCTGCAGACGCAACACATGATTCAATCCGGCTTTTGCCGACATCGGCTCTACCAGCAACTGAATACGGCCGCCACAGGGGAGTTGAAATCGATCCCGGTCGTTGTTGGTGACTCCGTAATCAATCACTTCAGGACGCTCCGGGGCGGCTAAGCCTGCGGCCGATTGGCGGAACCGGTTGATCAGATCCTCTTCCAGACAACCCCCCGAAACCGAGCCCGACCAATGCCCCCGACCATTGACCGCCAGCCATGATCCCGCAGGCCGCGGAGAAGAGCCCCAGGTTTCGACGATGGTGCACAGCCAGACCCGTTCACCGGCAACCAGCCATCGCTGCATATCTGTTAACACTGACTGGTACTGGTTACTCATTCGCGCCTCCTGTGTCACACTCAGTCGCGTGATCTTTCATGCTCGGGCTACCAGCCCGGTCTGGGCCTTTATTCGATTACCGGTTCGCCGTCCGATTTGTTCCAGATTTTACGTTCACCGCCTTCCATCTTGCCCTCTGAATCCCAGACTTTCCTGTCTTGGGTGGCCTCCTTAACGGCGCCGTTGTCATTCCAGATAACACGGTCTTTACAACCGGCAACCGCAAGTGCCATTAAACCTATCAGCATGACTTTCTTCATTTTGCACTCCGTAAGTGAAGGAATTCAGGAATACGAATGTATTGGATCAACATCTCAACGCTCCGATACTCAACCTTTTTCTACAGATCAACTACCCTCGTGAGCCTCGCGGTTAAGCTGCTTCTGTTGGTCACTTTTTCGGATCATGACATAGACTGCACCTGTGCCGCCGTGATGCTTCTGGGCGGAATGAAAAGCAAGTACATCGTCAAGTTCCGGCAACCACTTGGCCAGGTAGCTTTTAAGCTGAGCAATCTTGTCGGGGTTTCGTTCGCCTTTGCCATGCAATACCAGCACGGACCTTACGCTGTACCGAACACAATCCTGAACAAAACCGTAAACTTCACGGCGGGCTTCATCAACGGTCATTCGGTGCAGGTCAAGACGGGCTTCAATGGGGTATTGACCTTGCCGAAGTTTTCGAAACACCCCATGCTGAATACCCGGCCGCTGCCAACTCAGAATATCGTGGGCCGTAAGCGGCTCCACCACATCGGAGGTCAGTGGGTTGGTATCGCGCCTTGGCTGATCCAGAGCCGCCCGCTGGCGCTCGAGATGACCCGGCGTCAGCTCCCGCGGCGCTTTGACATCCGCGCGGTTTGGTCGGCGAATGCGACGGACGTCCTGCATTTCCTGCAAAAAATCGAGGCGTTCATCTTTAGTGGTCATAGCGGTATCTGGTAGAACGTAAGAGCTGAAACTTTACCATTGGTTCGGCGGCCTATAAAGAAAACCCGTTTCCAGGCTGCAAATGCACTTTTGCACTTCGCGTCTGGGCTACAATGAATGCAAAGTCCTGATTTGGTGGCACCATGGAAAACAACGACACCAGTATACGCCCGCAAAACACCCGGGCCATTATGACATTTCTTCGCGAACACGCACCGTTCTCAAGTATGGACGACAACCACCTCGCCCATTTTGCCGAACATGCGACCCTGAAATATTATGCCGATGAAGACGTAGTGCTATCACCGGAGGACGGCGCTGTGACGACCTTCAACGTCGTCAAGCAGGGGCGTATCCGGGGTGAGCGGGTTAAGAGCTCCGACGGCGAGACGGAAACCACGTTCGAGATCAGCCAGGGCGAGTGTTTCCCTTTGGCCGCTCTGATCGGGGAGCGTCCCACCCGAACCCTGCACCGAGCTGCTGGCGATACTTTTTGTCTGAGCCTTGACCATGATGGCTTTGTCACCCTCTTCTCTGAAAGTGAACCTTTTCGCGACTTCTGCCTGCGAGGCGTGAGCAGCCTCCTCGACCAGGTTAATCGGCATATTCAATCCAGTGCAATGGCATCGATCAGTCCTACTACGTCTCTGGATACCCCGCTGGACCGCTTTGCTATCCGCAACCCGATCGTATGCTCGCCCGATCTGCCGGTACGAAAAGTCGTCGCCCGGATGCATGAGAACAACGTCGGCAGCATGATCATCACCGATGACAACCGCCATCCAATTGGTATATTCACGCTCCGGGATCTTCGCACCATGGTCGCAGAACAGCAGGCAACCCTGGATGATCCCGTCAGCAAGGTTATGACCCCTGATCCACGCTCTCTGCCCTCCACGGACCACGCCTTTGATGCGGCTTTGCTGATGGTTGAGCACCACTTTGCTCATTTGTGTGTGGTGGACGCAGAGCATCGCCTGATTGGCGTTGTATCCGAGCGCGATCTGTTCTCACTCCAGCGAGTGGGGCTTGTTCATCTGGCCCGTACTATCGGTACCGCCAGTCATTTACGTACGCTGGTGAGTCTGCGCAGTGAGGTTTCTCGATTGGTGGACACCATGCTCGCCCATGGCGCTGACTCTGGACAGATCGTTAAAATAATAACGACGCTGAACGATGTAACGGTTCGACGGGTACTTGAACTGAATATCAAAAAACATGACCCCGGCATTGCCTTTACCTGGCTGACATTCGGCAGCGAAGGTCGACAGGAGCAAACCCTGCTGACGGATCAGGATAACGGTATTCTTTTTGAAACGCCGGAGGGCATGACAGAAGACCAGGTCAGGGAGAGGCTGCTGCCGTTTGCCGACAAGGTTAATCACGAACTGGCGGAATGCGGCTTTACCCTCTGCAAGGGCAACATCATGGCCAGCAACCCCAAGCTGTGCCTGAGCAGCAACGAATGGGACCACTGGTTTATCAGATTCATCGATGCCTCCACTCCTCAAAATATGATTTATTCCTGTATTTTCCTCGATATGCGAGCTGTATTCGGTCCTGATAAACCGTTGAATGACCTACTGAAAAAAATAGTGGATCGGATTCAGAAAAATGGCCTGTTCCAGAAAATGCTGGCCGGAAATGCCGTCACCCGGCGTCCGCCGCTCACATTGTTCAGAACGTTCCGATACGCGCCGGATGGCGAGAAAAACACTCTGGACTTGAAGCGACAGGGGCTGGCGCCCTTTGTTGAGGCGGTAAGGGTATTTGCGCTGGCCAATGGTATCGAAGAGCCCAATACTCTCGAACGCATGGATCGACTGGTAGAGAAAGGCGCCTTTGATCGCCAGGACGCGGGCGCATGGAAGGAAGCATACAGCCTCATCCAACTGATTCGTATGCGAACCCATCAGGAGCAACTGGCCAAAGAGCAGCCCCTGTCGAACTATATTAATCCCGATGACCTGAACCCACTGGACCGGCGCATCCTGCGGGAGTCCTTCCGGCAGGCCCAGCGTCTGCAACAGAAACTTGAGACAGCCTATTTGCTGTGATGAGCGGACCCCCCATGCTGGATCAATTTAAAGAGTGGATTAACCGGCGCCTGACCGGCCCCGCAGAACACCATGACCTGCAACACCTGCCAGCTCCAAAAGCCGCAGGCGGGCAACACCTGTCTGACTGTCGCCTTATCGTTCTGGATCTGGAAACAACGGGGCTCAACCCGGCCAGGGACCAGATTATTGCCATCGGGGCCGTGGCCATTGATGGGCTTAAAATTCCCTTGCATGATCAGTTCGATCTAATCCTGAGGAGGCCCGAGCTTGATATCAGCGAAACTGTCCTGATCCACGGCATTACCCCGGAGGCACTGGTTCAGGGGCATGAAACAGAGGAGGCCCTGTTGTACCTTCTGGAATGGATGAATGGCGATCCCGTGCTGGCATTTCATTCTGCATTTGATCAAAAATTCCTCGAAAAATCCCTCAAGCACACCCTGGGTTATAGCCAGCAACATATCTGGATTGATGTGGCTGACATCATGCCGGCGATATTTCCGGAAGCTGAGATGGAGCGGGGTCGACTGGACAACTGGATCGACCATTTCAGGCTTGATATCAGTGCCCGTCATCACGCGGCGGCGGATGCCATGGCAACAGCCGAGCTGACGCTAATGGCCCTCAGCCGGGCACTGAAAAGTGACATTACGACAGTCTCTCAACTAATGGAAAAGTTACGGTTCTATCGGCGCCTGAAAGCCATGAATCGCCATTAATTAATGAATACTTTGCAATAATAACTTCCAACTCCGTCACATAAATTTGCTTTATTTCACTGTAACACCTGAGAAATTAGACTATTTGCCAATATCTATAAACTTGTTGCGCGGTAAAGTCTTAACGGGTAACAAGTCGGAGGAGCGCATGAAAAATAATACTTTCTTCCACCAACAACATCCCTCTGAAAAAGTAGTGAGTGAGCAATAACAACACTGGAGAGCTGTTATGTCGGAACATGCTGACAACGCTGTGAAGTACTGGAAGGCGAACCTTCGCCTTATTGTAGGTTGCATGATCGTCTGGGCATTCGTGTCCTACGGCTGCGCGATTCTCTTTCGTCCTCTGCTGGCTGGCATCCAGTTTGGCGGCACAGACCTCGGGTTCTGGTTCGCACAACAGGGTTCCATTCTCACGTTTATCGTATTGATCTTCTTCTATGCCTGGAGAATGAACACACTCGATAAACAATTCGGCCTGGACGAGGAGTAAGCAATATGAGTCAATTTGCCATTAACCTGGTGTTTGTGGGTGGGTCATTCCTCCTCTACATCATGATTGCGATCTGGGCGAGAGCCGGAAGCACAAAAGACTTCTACGTAGCGGGCGGTGGTGTTCACCCCGTCACTAATGGTATGGCTATCGGTGCAGACTGGATGTCAGCTGCGTCCTTTATCTCCATGGCCGGTTTGATTGCTGCAGGCGGCTATGCCAACTCCACCTTCCTGATGGGTTGGACAGGTGGTTACGTACTACTGGCCATGCTGCTGGCCCCCTATCTGCGTAAATTTGGCAAGTACACCGTACCCGAGTTTATCGGCGACCGGTTCTACAGCCGGAATGCGCGCTTTGTTGCCGTCGCCTGCCTGATTGCGGCGTCTGTTACCTACGTGATCGGCCAGATGGCCGGTGCCGGTGTAGCCTTCTCGCGGTTCCTGGAAGTAGATTCAACAACTGGCCTGATGATTGCCTCCGTGGTGGTCTTCATCTACGCGGTTCTTGGTGGCATGAAAGGTATTACCTACACCCAGGTGGCCCAGTACTGCGTACTGATCGTTGCTTACACCATTCCTGCCGTCTTCATTTCGTTCCAGCTGACGGGCAATGCGCTTCCTCCTCTGGGGCTGTTCTCCACTCATATTGACTCAGGTCTACCGTTGCTCGAAAAGCTGGATGAAGTCATCACAGCCCTCGGCTTCCGGGACTACACCGCTGATGTGGACAACAAACTGAACATGGTTCTGTTCACGCTGTCCCTGATGATCGGTACTGCAGGTCTGCCACACGTTATTATCCGCTTCTTCACCGTACCAAAGGTTGCTGACGCACGCTGGTCCGCTGGCTGGGCGTTGGTGTTCATTGCGCTGCTGTACCTGACAGCTCCTGCGGTTGCTTCTATGGCTCGCCTGAACCTGATGACTACCATCTATCCGGATGGTGTTGAAAATCAGGCTATTGAGTACGAAAACCGGCCACAGTGGGTACGTGAATGGGAGGTCACCGGGCTGATCAAGTTCGAAGACAAGAACAACGATGGCCGTATCCAGCACTACAACGACACCCCGGCATTTGCTGATGAAGCAACCGCACGTGGATGGAAAGGTAACGAGTTTACCTACAACAACGACATCCTCGTTCTGGCCAACCCGGAGATCGCAAACCTGCCAGGTTGGGTTATCGGCTTGATTGCAGCGGGTGGTCTTACAGCGGCGTTGTCAACGGCGGCAGGCTTGTTGCTGGCAATATCGTCGGCTGTCAGTCACGACCTGATCAAGGGCGCCTTCAAACCGGATATTTCGGACAAGGGGGAGCTACTGGCAGCACGTATATCAATGGCTGTAGCCATAGTGGTGGCCACTTATCTCGGTGCAAACCCTCCAGGGTTCGCCGCGCAGGTGGTAGCCCTTGCCTTTGGTATCGCAGCCGCATCGCTGTTCCCGGCGTTGATGATGGGTATCTTCTCCAAGCGGGTTAACAACAAGGGCGCCATCGCCGGTATGCTGGCAGGCCTGATTTCAACTCTGGTATATATCTTTGTCTTCCTGGGCTGGTTCTTCATTCCCGGCACCAACAACCTTGCCAACACGCCGGATAACTGGCTGCTGGGCATCTCACCGCTGTCTTTCGGTGCAATAGGTGCAATGATCAACTTCGCAGTCGCGTTTATTGTCTCTAACG